>JBFHGY010000157.1:0-6649 GCA_041582905.1 Crocinitomicaceae bacterium
AGTCCAAGTTTTCAATGTTATTGGAACGTTAACTGCCCAATTTGTCTAATTTTGTTATTCCATAATTGTGTACAAAAACATGGACAAAATTTCATACGTTGGTAACGCAGACGTAAATGCGATAGATCATTTATACAAAATGTATCTGGAAGATCCACAGAGTGTGGATGAAGGGTGGAAGAAATTCTTTGAAGGGTTTGATTTTGCCAAAACTAACTACGAAGACGGCGGAGCTGTTCCCGAGAATTTTCAGAAAGAATTCAAAGTCATCAATTTGATCAACGGATACCGTAATCGAGGACACCTGTTCACGAAAACGAATCCTGTAAGGGAGCGTAGAAAATACGAGCCCAAATTGACACTAGAGAACTTTGGTTTGGAAGAGTCCGATTTGGACACTGTGTTCCAAGCAGGGGAAGAAATCGGTTCTGGACCTCAAACGCTTCGAGCAATCATCAAAGACTTGGAAGACACCTACTGTCAGTCGATCGGGATTGAGTACATGTACATGCGTGAGCCTAGCAAGGTAGAATGGTTCAAAAACCATATCGAGCTAAAAAATCGTCCAGTATACGATCGTGAGCGCAAACGTGACATCTACCGAAAACTGAATCGAGCAACCAACTTTGAATCATTCCTCGGAAAAAAATTCGTTGGACAGAAGCGTTTCTCTGTTGAAGGGCTAGAAGCGTTGATTCCTGCATTAGATGCACTCGTGCACAAAGGAGCAGACGAAGGTGTTGAATATTTCGTGATGGGAATGGCTCACCGCGGACGTTTGAACACACTCACCAACATCTTCGAAAAGCGACCAAAAGATATTTTCTCTGAATTCGAAGGAAAAGAATTCGATTTAGACGAAACATTTGATGGTGACGTAAAATACCACCAAGGATTTACTTCGTACATCAAGGCAAAGAATGGAAAAGAAGTTGGATTGACGTTGTCTCCAAACCCATCTCACTTAGAAGCTGTAAATCCAGTAGTTGAAGGAATTGCTCGTGCAATGGCCGACAACGATCTCGGAAACGACTTCTCCAAAATTTGTCCCGTACTCGTACATGGTGATGCTGCCGTAGCAGGTCAAGGCGTAGTGTATGAAACAGTACAAATGGCTCAACTTGATGGTTACAAAACGGGAGGAACGATCCATATCGTAGCGAACAACCAAGTTGGATTTACGACGAATTATTTGGATGGACGTTCTTCTACGTACTGTACAGATGTTGCTAAAACAACGCTTTGTCCGGTATTTCACGTAAATGCAGACGACGTTGAGGCAGTAATTCAAGTAATGGAAATGGCTATGGTTTATCGCCAGCATTTCCAAAGTGATATTTTCATCGACCTACTCGGTTACCGTAAATACGGTCACAACGAAGGTGATGAACCAAAATTCACCCAACCACACTTGTACAACTTGATTGCGAAACATTCGAATCCGAGTAACATCTACCTCAATCAATTGATTGAAGAAGGAAACGTTACCAAGGACGAAGCGGATGAGTTCTCAGCGAAGTACAACAATTATTTAGAAGAAGAATTTACCGAGTCGCGTAAGCATGAAAAAGCAATGGCCTACGACTTCTTGAGACGTTCATGGGAAGGCTTCCGCGCTGGAACAACTGAAGATTTTGAAGTCTCTCCAGAAACAGGAGTAGCAAAAGCTAAGCTTGAAGAACTCGGAGAAAAATTGGCGACACTTCCTGAAGGAAAAAAATACTTCCGTAAGATTTCAAAAATCTTCAAGCAACGTTTGGAAGCGATCCAAAACGATCAATTGGATTGGGGAGCTGCAGAAATGTTAGCTTACGCAACACTCTTAGAAGACGGACACCCTATCCGAATTAGTGGACAAGATGTAGAGCGAGGAACCTTCTCCCACCGTCACGCTGTTGTAAAAACAGAAGACACGGAGGAAGAAATCGTAACATTGAATCTACTTTCTGACAAACAAGCTCCATTTACGATTTACAACTCATTCTTGTCGGAATACGGGGTACTTGGATTTGAATATGGATATTCGCTTGCTTGTCCGAATGGATTGACAATTTGGGAAGCGCAGTTCGGAGATTTCTACAACGGAGCGCAAATCATGGTCGATCAGTTTATCACCGCTGGTGAAGACAAATGGATGACACAAAGTGGTTTGGTGATGTTGTTACCTCATGGATATGAAGGTCAAGGTGCTGAGCACTCAAGTGGTCGTATGGAGCGATTCTTACAGCAATGTGCTGATTTGAACATTCAAGTTGTGAATACTTCAACACCAGCCAACCACTTCCACCTACTTCGCCGACAAATCAACCGTGAGTTCAGAAAGCCATTGGTTGTTTTCTCTCCAAAAATGCTTTTACGTCATCCAAGTGCGACATCTGCCCTGGATGAAATGGCAACAGGAAGATTCCAAGAAGTAATCGATGATCCAAATGCAAAAGCAGATAACGTTGATACGCTCGTATTGTGTACAGGTAAGTTCTACTACGAAGCAACGGAAAAAGCGAAGGAAAAAGGAGTCGAAAACATGGCATTTGTGCGTGTTGAACAACTTTACCCTCTTCCACTCAAGCAGCTGGAAGCCATCAAAGAAAAGTACAATGCTACAAATGTAATCTGGGCACAAGAAGAACCAGCAAACATGGGAGCATGGACATACATGGCAATGGAACTACGCGATTGGAATTTAATTGGTGTTAGTCGACATGGTTCAGCTGCTGCAGCGGAAGGATCAAAAGATTTACATGAGCGCCGTTTGGGTGAATTGTTCTCGGACTTATTTCACTACGGAAAAAGCAACGTAAACGCATAGATTAAAATTGAATGATTAAAACGATCGAACGATTTGAAATAAATAATCCTTTGATCCACACATATTAAAACGAAGAAGATGTCAGTATTAGAAATGAAAGTGCCGAGCCCAGGAGAATCAATTTCCGAGGTAGAAATTGCTCAATGGTTGGTATCTGACGGTGATTACGTAGAAAAAGATCAAGCTATCGCCGAGGTGGATTCTGATAAAGCCACGCTCGAATTACCAGCGGAAGAAAGTGGTATCATCACCTTGAAAGCAGAAGAAGGCGACGCCGTAGCGGTTGGAGCCGTAGTTTGCTTGATTGATACATCTGCTGAGAAACCTGAAGGATTCGAATCATCTGCAGCGGAAAGTGCTCCAGTTGAAGCTGAACCAAAGGCTGAAAGCAAACCAGCAGAAACAAAGTCTTCTGCGCCAAGTCCAGATCCTGTTAAAAAGACGTCTGGTGAGAAAACCTACGCAACAGGAACACCATCTCCAGCAGCTTCAAAAATCATGGCTGAAAACGGTATTTCACAGAATCAAATCAGTGGAACAGGTAAAGATGGTCGTATCACCAAACAAGATGTTGTGAATGCCATGGCAGGAGGATTCTCTGCGAATGACGCACAAGGTTGGGGCGGAACGCGCGAGCAAAACCGCGAACGCATGAAAATGCTACGTCGTAAGATCGCAGAGCGTTTGGTTTCGGTGAAGAATGAAACAGCCATGTTGACGACCTTCAACGAAGTAGACATGAAACCAATCATGGATTTGCGTTCAAAATACAAAGCTAAGTTTGCTGAGCATCATGAAGTGAACTTAGGATTTATGTCCTTCTTTACAAAAGCTGTAACAGAAGCTTTGAACCTCTTCCCTGCCGTTAATGCACAAATTGATGGTGATGAAATGATCTTCCACGATTACGCAGACATCGGTATTGCCGTATCTTCTCCGAAAGGATTGATGGTACCAGTAGTTCGTAACGCAGAGCAAATGTCCTTGGCAGAGATTGAGCGTGAAATTAAGCGTTTAGCGATCAAAGCACGTGATGGAAAAATCACTCCAGACGAAATGACAGGTGGAACGTTCACCATCACGAACGGAGGTGTATTCGGATCTATGTTATCAACACCAATTATTAACCCTCCTCAATCAGCGATTTTGGGAATGCACAACATCGTTGAGCGTCCAGTTGCGATTAACGGAGAGGTTGTGATTCGCCCAATTATGTACTTGGCATTGTCGTACGACCACCGCATTATCGACGGTAAAGAATCTGTAAGTTTCTTGGTAAAAGTGAAAGAAATGCTTGAGAATCCAGAACGTATGATTTTCGGAGCGAAAGATCCAGCAGAAGTTTTGTTGGGCTTGTAATCGAAAATAAACAATACTAAAAACGCTGCCTTCGGGTGGCGTTTTTTTTGTTCCAACATTCTCTTAAATTTACCGTATACTAGCCGAACCAATCATGAATTCAAGGACTTATCAGATAATTGGTGCTGTTCTCATCAGCATGTACAGCTGCGTTCCGGCGAAGAGTGTTTTTCTAGCGCGTCCCGATACTAAAGATCAACATCGATTTGAATCTTCAACCATAGAAGCGAGCGATACCTGCTTCGAATTTCATCCATTCGAAGAAAATTCCTTAGAAGAATTGAAAATTAACGATTGGACGAAGGACATCCCATTTTTCGTCTCAATTAAGGAGTTTGTATCTACACACAATATTCGAAGTTTGGCTATCATCCAGAATGATACGCTCAAATACAACTATTCCAACGACTCGTTTGACGAAAACGCCCTTCACCCTTCCTACTCCATCGCGAAATCATTTACTTCCGCATTAATCGGTATTGCGATCGAAGAAGGATTCATCGAACATGAACAAGAACCAGTTGTAACATACATTCCCGAACTAAAAGAATTGGAGTATGCAGAACAGCTCACCATTGAACATCTTTTGAACCATACTTCCGGATTGAAGTATCGCCTCAGTACCGACGCTACCATTTACTATGGTCGAAATTCACTAAACGTGCTCGATAGACTGAAGTTTGACACGATTCCTGGAACGAAACAACATTACTTAAATGTCAATGTATATCTGCTCGGTTTAATTCTTCAAAGAGCAACGAATATCCCACCATCTGAATATCTTCAGGAGAAAATTTGGAAGCCAATAGGCATGTGTACAGATGCTGAATGGAGTATCGATAAAGTCAACCAACTAGAAAAAGCATTTTGTTGTATCGGAGCGACCACTCTGGATTACGCTAAGTTTGGACGATTATACCTAAACAAAGGTGTCTGGGAAGGGAAACAAGTTATTAGTGAATCGTGGTATAATAAATCCATTAGTCGTGACACAACGGATGGAAGTAGTTTCAACTACAATTATTCCTGGCACATTGGATTAAAAAAATATGGAGATTTTATGGCCATCGGGATGAATAAACAACACCTATATATTTATCCCGAAAAAAACGTGGTTATCGTCTTGCTCAATGATCATGAGAACCGACTAAAGGCTGAAAGAGTCAATTGGTGGAACATTTTTCGACAAATTGTCGATCAACTATAAACGAATCGCGTCCATCTTTTCCGAGATGGTTTCCCTACAAATCATCCTACTTGCGGGAAGCTGATTCGTAGTCACTATCGAAGTTCAAATCAACGCAAACTTGAAGGAATACAGAAACGACTTGTCCTTCATCGGATATAAAATTTGCACTAGGTCTTCCTTGTCAAATATTGCTCAAGTCAGTCTAGTTCTTTTCCGCCGAATGGGCTATTTCCCAAAAAATATGTTAAAAATGGGCCCCGACATGTAATTTTTCGGTGAGTTGAGCGTATTACATATAACAATACAAATTGATGACTACATCAAGAGCATCAATTTCGTAGTAGTTAGTTTTCATAAGTAGTAGTAGTTTAGGTTTTGAGGGGAGAGAATGCCAGTTCTTTCCCCTCTTCTTTTTATCTAATATTCACCTTTCAGCTCCCTCGTCAAATTGAAAGAAGATTTTTCATTTTGGAAAGTATGTTTGTCTGTCATTTCGACAACGGAAAATACTTCACACCCACTTTAGATAAAAGTGGAACAAATTACCCCATAAGAGTATAATTGAACCACTCAATCAAAACAAACGTTAACAAAGTGCCCGAAGCCTCCACAAAAATCATTTTTGGCACAGGATTTGAAATACATATAGTAACTAAGTAGAAGTTAGTTTTCATAAGTAGTAGTTTAGGTATTAAGAGGAGAGGACGCCAGTTTTCTCCTCTTTTGTTTTTAAACACTATCCCAAACACACCTCCTTTCTTAACAAACGTTAATTTAATATGCTCGCATAGCACATTTATCTGTTTTGGCACGGGATTTGAAATACACATAGCAACTAAGTAGAAGTTAGTTTTCATAAGTAGTAGTTTAGGTATTAAGAGGAGAGGACGCCAGTTTTCTCCTCTTTTGTTTTAAGCACTCTCCCAATCACACCTTCTTTCCTAACAAACGTTAATTTTAATATGCCTGCATAATACATTGACAGGTTTTGGCACGAGATTTGAAATACATATAGCAACTAAGTAGAAGTTAGTTTTCATAAGTAGTAGTTTAGGTATTAAGAGGAGAAGGCGCCAGTTTTCTCCTCTTTTGTTTTTAGAACTCTCCCAATCACACCTTCTTTCCCAACAAACGTTAACAACAAAACAATTGATCACTACATTTTAGTGTTTTGGCACGGGATTTGAAATACACATAGCAACTAAGTAGAAGTTAGTTTTCATAAGTAGTAGTTTAGGTATTGAGAGGAGAAGACACCCGTTTTCTCCTCTCTTGTTTTATAAACCCGTCTG
>JBFHGY010000158.1:0-6620 GCA_041582905.1 Crocinitomicaceae bacterium
TCGAACTCCCCATGCGCCTGTTGTTCCCCAATCGACTCGAACAGCTCTGAGGTCGACAGAATCAATTGATTGAAGTTGGATATCATCGATTGCCCAATAGCCTTCCTGAGTCCCCGAAAAATGAAAACGAAAATGAAGGCTACCCGCATTCCCCGCAACACTAGAGATGTCTATCGATGTAAGGTCGTTGTGCTTTGCTCCTGTAGGAGAGATCCCGTCTGAAACAACAAAAGGCGACCATGAAATTCCATCTTGACTCACTTCAAGAATCCGCTGATTGGAATCAGAGATAAATTGCTGCTCAAACTGAATACGAATGTTCGGAAATCCCGTCAAATCGATTGGCGCTCCCACATATTCAGCATACGCATCTGCGGCGGCTCCAGTTGAAGTATCACTTTTGAACACCAAAAAACCGTTTGAAGTACTAGCAGATTGAAAAGGCCCACTGGTGGAAACTACTGTGGGATCTGCTTGAATGCTCCAATCAAGAATTGGTGTTGAAGTATTTGTAAAGCTCCAATTGGTCGACATCGAAACATCATCTGACCACAATGTTGCTTTTTGTGTCGGTTCCACTTCCTGTTTATGCGATGCATACACAGAAGAAGGTGCGGGTGGATAATTCACTCTTTGGGCGTTGGAAGAAATAGCAATGAGTAATGAAATGGGGAATAGTAATTGTTTTATCATAGGGATAGGTTTGATGTAGGCATATGCTATAACTAAAGATACAACACTTTTCGAGCCGAAACAAAAAAAGCCGCTCCAACAAAATGTCGGAGCGGCTCTTATATCGTTTTACCCGAAGGTAGCAATCAGAGATTACTTACGGATAACCAATTTTTGAGTTGAAACTGCGTTGTTAGCAACAACGTTGATCATGTAAACTCCTTCAGACAATGAAGTAGTGTTCAATGATACTTCAGTTGTACCAGCAGTAACATTTCCAAGTGCGTCAGTGTAAACCACTTTTCCTGCAAGATCAGTAACAGTGATGTTCACGTTAGCAGTGTTGTTCAAAGAGAATGTAACGTTTGTGTTAGCATTTGCTGGGTTAGGGTATACTCCCATTCCAGAAACCAATTCATTCTCGTTGATAGAAGCTGGAGAGAAATCCATACGTACAGCAGACGTAGACGTTGAGTAGTACCAAGTCAAATCTGTTGCATCGTAGTAGAATGTAGTTTGTGGCTCAGAAGAACCAGAAGTCATAACAACCAAGTCGTTAGACAATCCACCGTCTCCGTCAGAACCAACAGTTACCAAGTAAGTTTCACCAGCAGCCAAAGAGTAAGCTCCATTGATCAATGGAAGAGTGATAAAGTTATCAAGGTCACCCGCTTGCAATGTGTAAGGAAGTGATTGATCTTCCAAGATGAAATCTCCAGTTGTTGGATCGATTGTGTACAATTTAACGTAGATAATCGCACCTGCTACAGCAGCAGCGTTAATTCCTACTTCAACACCAGTGATATCAGCAGCCGTGAAAATATCGAATACGTTTCCAGACTCGAATCCGTCACCACCGTTGAAAGAACCACCTTCAACAACATTGTTCGCATTGTCACGAGCGTAGATATAATCAGTTACGTCCAAATTGATATCAACGAAATCGTTGTTTGTCAATACAGGCTCAGTGTTTGCTGCTGTAGACATTGAAGCTGAAGCTACATAAGAAGCAACAGTTGCGTTTGGAGTAAATGTAGTTGATGCACAAATTGTATCAGTAGCACCAGAAACAGAGTTTACTGTTCCAGTTGCGTTGAATACAGAAGGAATATCAACAGTGTATGTTGCGTCAGCAATATCGTTTACACCAATGTTCGTGTTAATACCACAAAACTCGATTGGCTGAATTTGCGCCATTGGAGTTGAGTAGTAAGGAAGACGTGCTCCCCAAGAACCTGAAACACCGAATACTGATCCATCAGCTCTCAAATCGTAAGCTTCAGTTGTTTTCACTAGGATATCATCAACAGCCCAGTACCATCCGAAGTTTCCTTCGTAATGGAAACGAATTCCAACGTTCGCTTGGTTTCCAGCAGAACCAGAAATATCAATTGAGAAAGTTTCAGTTACGTTCACGTTAGCTACAGTACTAGCAGTAACTTCATAAGTCGTGAATGTAACCCAGTTGTCAGTTGTTACATCAACTGAACGTGTTTCTTGGTATGCACGGTAGTGGTGATCGAACTCCAAAGTTACGTTTGGCTCACCTGTGAAATCCAAAGCACCTGTATACGTTGCGTAAGCATCTTGAAGTGCAGAAGCACCAGCACCATCAGAATCAATCATTAAGAATCCGTTAGAAGCAGTTGCTGTTACTACTGGAGCATACGTTGGAACTGCGTTAGGATCTGTTTCAATGTACCAGTCTTGAGCTGGAGTTGAGTTGTTTGTAAAGGCCCAATCAGCCGCTACAGAAACATCATTCGACCAAAGCACTGCTTTCTCGAAGTTGTTGTAATTTGAAATAAGTTCGTGACCAAACACGGACGTTTTTGGAGCCAACTGAGCAGTTGTTACCTGCGCGTTCAACCCCGATGCAATTGCCAAAGACAATGCACTTAAGTAGATCTTTTTCATAATTCAATTTAAAATTTAATCACACAAATTTAACTAATACTTCTCATCAATCCAACCCAAATGAGGGTGTAGATTATTAGGAGGTATCATCACAATGACGAAACTCAATTCGAAAAGGTTTGAACATTTTCTATTTTTTTTGTGAAATTTCCTTCAGAAAGAAAAAAAACCAAGTCGTCCATCTCGAACAGTATTCTACATGCAGAATTGTTATAAGACAGCACTTTTGGCGCTACTTATCCCATTTATTGTGGTAACCTTCCAAGAATATAAACGCAAATTGACTTCTCGCAAAAGTTGAATTCAACTGGAAATGTTTAATTTAGCCTTACAATTTCGAATCTACCAGAACGAGATAACACGAGCATCGAATGAAATGTATTGTAATTGACGACGATAAGTTGACCCGTAGGGCATTGAGTAAGCTCATTGAGCAGCGTCCAGATTTTAAACTCATCGGTGAATTTCCTGATGCAGAATCAGCAATTCCTGAGATAAAAAACGGGAATGTCGATCTCATTTTTCTCGACATGGTGATGCCAAAAATGTCTGGTATTGAGCTATTGAATCATTTCGAAACTCTTCCTCAAATCATTATCGTATCCGACTACAAGGAATATGCTGTTGAGGGATTCAATTATAATGTAACCGATTACCTTACTAAGCCAATCACCAAAGATCGTTTTTCGAATGCAATGGATAAGGTTTTGGAGCGCAATCTTTTTGAACAAGTAAAGAATGAATCCTATCATTCGATAGCTGTAAAGCAGCGTTCGGGATACATTAACATCTCAACCGATGAAATTCTATATGTTGAAGGATTTGGAGATTATGTGAATGTACACTTACAGGAAGGGCGAAAAGTGACAGTCCTCTCCACAATCAAAGCGATGGAAGAGCAATTGATGGATTATTCATTTATGCGTATCCACCGTTCCTACATTGCCAACCTGAAGAAAATTGATCGAATTGTGGAAAATGATGTGTACATTATGGATCGAACGATTCCTGTGAGTAGAACATATCGTTCAACATTAATGAAGCTTTTCAAAGAAAAGAAACTCAGTTAACACAATCTCGGTACATGTCGTACAAACATCCTATTGATACTAGCTTTATCTCCACACAAATTGGAGATTCGCCAGAAATTCTGGTTGAGATGTCTGAAGTTTTTCTGGAAGTATTGAAAGAATACCAGGGATCCATTCAGCAGGCAATTGCTGTAGAGGACTTTTCGGCGATTCATCTTCACGCCCACAAAATAAAACCGAGCTTGTCCATGTTTGGCTTGAGTGGGATTTTAGAAATGATTCTCATCATTGAGAAAGCGGCTCATTTCGATCAAGATCTAGTTAAGATCATTGAGTACGCTGAAAAAATTGAAAAAGAGCTACCACTTATTTATCATCAGGTATCAGAGATTATTGAAGCTAACAATTAGTCTTGAATAGCTAGTTTATCTCCTGAGAATAAATGCCTTCTGTGGTTGGGCTTAAAAGGACAGTTTGAAATAAAAATTGTACCTTCAAAACAAAAACCACATTCATGATCAAATACATTGTACTGGACTTCGGTCACGGAGGAATTGATGAGAACGGGAACTACACCACTCAAGGAAAAAAACATACTTTTCCAAATGGAGAAACAGCGTACGAAGGTGTCATCAATCGAAGAATTGGAGGAATGGTTCGTGCCTTTTTACGCATGTTGGATGACGACTACACCATCATTACAACGGTTGATGAAAACGACTCCCGAGACTTATCTCTGAGTTACCGCGTGCGTGTCGCTAATCAGTATCCAGCTTCACAAACGTTATTTATTTCCATCCATAACAATGCCTTCAACTCAAACGCCAGAGGATTTGAGATTTATACAACACGCGGCGTAACCCGCTCAGATGCGCTCGCTGAGAGCATTGCCAATTCGATTGAACCTTTTTACAAAGATTTGCATCTGAAATTACGCTACGATCTGTCTGACGGCGATAAGGACAAAGAAGCAGAATTCTACGTACTACGAAGAACGGCTTGTCCAGCGGTACTATTAGAGTGTCTGTTCTTTGATAATGCAGAAGACTACGCCCTATTGAAAAACCCTGAATTCGTAAAAGATTTATCTTGGAGAATATTCTTAGGAATAAAAAATTATTTAGACGCAAACAGATAAATATCAGTAAGTTAAATAAATATTTAAATATTCATTTTGACATTAAACTAAAAATATAGTTGTATAACTAAAAGTTTAGTTGTAAGTTTACACAAACGTTAATCGTTATGCAAGAACTTACTAAAGCAGAAGAACAAGTGATGCACGTCCTCTGGGACCTGGAAAAAGCATTCGTAAAGGAAATCGTTGCTAAATTCCCCGAACCTAAGCCTGCATATAATACTGTTTCAACCATTATCCGAATTCTTGAGAAGAAGAAAGTTGTTGGTCACGAATCTTTCGGAAGAACACACCGCTACTTCCCTTTGGTTTCTCGGGATATGTATGCCAATCAAACCGCAGATCATTTATTAAACAACTACTTCAAAGGTTCAGCGGAGAATCTACTTTCTTTCTTTGTCAAAGAGAAAAACATTTCGGTGGAAGAGCTTGAAGCCATCATGAAACACATTAAGGAATCATGAGCTGGCTGAGTTTGTTTTTCATATCGCTCAATTTGGTAATTGGTTATCTCGTGTTTATTCCACTCAACAAGAATGGAAGACAATTGCAGTTGAACCGCTTCTACCTACTTCTATTTCCATTTTTTGCCATCGCCATTGGAATGATTCAAGAATTTGGAGAAGGAAGTATGCTTACACCGTTCACTATTGAACTTCCCTTGATCGAAATTTCAAATTCAACTTCAGCGACGGCACCGACGACTTCTATCAACTGGATTCTTTGGATTTATTCCTCTGGAGTTCTTCTATCTACCTTCCATTTTATATGGAGTCTCTACACCATTCGAACGCCGAAAGATGCCGACCTTCTTCAGACGATTGGCAAACAACGCATCTATTTGATCTCATCGAAAGCATACTCTTTTTCGCACTTCAACGCAGTGTATTTAAGCGATCAGCAACTGGAAAATGCCGAGTACATCATCAGACATGAGTTGGCACATGCTCAGCAAAAGCACAGTATCGACCTTATCCTTTTTCGGCTAGTACGAACGCTGCTCTGGTTTCATCCAGTTATGTATTTGTGGGAATCACGCATCAAGGAAAACCACGAATATTTGGCAGATCGCGCCTGTATCGAGAATGAAAAAGATGTACAATCCTACAGTTACGCACTACTTTCAGCACACTTCGGTACCTCGATTCCGAATTTGGCGAACGGATTTAATCGACCATCGCTCCTTCAAAAACGCATTATTCAATTAAAAACACAAAATACATTTAACATGAAAAAAATCATCTTAATCCCAACCATGCTTACAGCTGTGGTACTCATGACAAGCGTGCAACTCGAAGCACACGTAACGGAACCGTCAAAAGGTCCTGCAACATCACTCAATGAGAAAACGGAAGACGAAACCAAACCTGAATTTGTAGGTGGAATGTCTGCACTTATTGAATACATGCAAGCAAACATTCAGTATCCGAAAGATCTCGCAAACAAAAACATAGAGGCAAAAGTCTTCGTCAAGTTTGTTGTGACCAAATCGGGAGATATCGAAAACGTAAAGATTGCTCGCGGTTCTGAACACGAAGCATTTAACGAGGAGGCGACGCGTGTGGTTTCCAATATGCCGAACTGGACTCCAGGAACAAAAAACGGTAAGACAGTGAGTGCTGAAATGACACTTCCGATACAGTTTGCACTCGCCAAATAGTCTTTTATCACTTGCTAGGTCAATTGCACTTAGTCAAAAAAAACAAAACGAGATTGTGTTTCTACAGTCTCGTTTTTGCATAAAAAAAAGCTGTCCCACATGTGAAACAGCTTCCTTGCTCTGTATTGAAAAACAATACTACTCAAACTCACGTTACTTAACAATCGATGGATTCGTCAATTCGATCGCTCCATACTTGTAA
>JBFHGY010000159.1:0-6599 GCA_041582905.1 Crocinitomicaceae bacterium
AATTATCGACTAGATAGTTTAACCGAAGAAGAGGAGCGTCAACTTGCTGAGCGCAAAGAGCAAGAGCAAGAACTTGAAACACAAGAGGAAGAAGAAATTCTGGATGAACTAGAAGAAGTCGAAGAAGATGAAACAAATTATTCGAGCTTCACGAATTGGTTACATGCGAATCAAAATTATGAGGAGCCTGACAACTCCTTAACTCAACCTAAAATAGTCGAAGAGTTTTCAGAATTTGATCCCTCTCAAACCTTATTTGGGGAGCAAGAACGACCAAAGAAAGAATTTTTCTCTGCACCTAAAAAAGCAAAGAAGAGCTTGACCGAGGAAACACTTCCTGTGAGTGAGACACTTGCCAAAATTTACACCATGCAAGGGAATTATCCGAAGGCAATTGCAGCTTATGAGCAATTAATGTTGTCAATTCCAGAAAAAAAGAGTTTCTTTGCAAGCCTAATTGAAGAATTAAAGACAAAATTAAATACATAACAGCATGGATACGTTATTTTCAATCATCATCGTACTAGCAAGTGTCCTTTTAGTGGCAGTCGTTTTTATCCAAAACCCAAAAGGTGGTGGATTGAGTTCTGACTTCGGTGCAGCACAGCAGATTGGTGGTGTTCAAAAGACCAATGACTTCATTGATAAAACTACTTGGGGACTAGCAGCAGTTGTTGCCGTGTTGAGTATCGTTCTTACGATTCGTTTCTCTACGGAAGATATGGCTCCAACACCAGAAGATACGCCAACAGAACAAGGAGCTGGTGCAACAGAAGGAGGAACAACGCAAGGAGGGTAACCCTTCGAGTTATACAATATTTCAATGTCAGTATGTCAGCATACTGACATTTTTTTTGCCCAAAACCGCAACTTTGTCCGAGAATCCACCATGGCACAAAATTCGTCAGATGTGGATCGTCAAACATTAATAATTCATTTAACTAATAAATATGTCAATTACATTCAGACCATTAGCGGACAGAGTATTGATAGAACCTGCTCCTGCTGAGCAAACTACAGCGAGTGGAATCATTATTCCCGATTCAGCCAAAGAAAAGCCTCTACGAGGAAAAGTTGTTGCTGCCGGAAATGGAAAAACAGACGAACCAATGACTGTAAAAGTTGGAGATGAAGTACTTTTTGGTCAGTATTCAGGTACAGAAATCAAATTGGATGGAACTACGTACATGATTATGCGTGAGTCTGACATTTACGGGATTTTTTAGAGATCGATCAACATTGAAAGATTAAAATCCACCGATGACTGAGCGGAGTCGAAGTCAGAGGGAAGAAACAAAAAACTAAACAAACGAATAAACATGGCAAAAGATATTTATTTCGATGTAGATGCGCGCGACCGATTGAAAAAGGGAGTGGATGCATTGGCAAACGCAGTAAAAGTAACGTTAGGACCAAAAGGAAGAAACGTAGTTATCGGTAAAAAATTCGGTGCTCCGCACGTCACAAAAGATGGTGTTTCGGTAGCGAAAGAAATCGAATTGAAAGATCCAATTGAGGACATGGGTGCTCAAATGGTGAAAGAAGTAGCGTCAAAAACAGCAGATATTGCTGGTGACGGTACTACCACAGCTACAGTTTTGGCACAAGCAATCATTAACGCAGGAATGAAAAACGTTGCTGCTGGTGCGAACCCAATGGATTTGAAGCGTGGAATCGACAAGGCAGTAACAGCGATTGTTGAGCACTTGAGAAAGATTTCGAAAGAAGTTGGATCAGACAACGATAAAATCAAGCAAATTGCAACGATTTCAGCCAATAACGACGATATGATCGGTTCGTTGATCGCTGAAGCAATGAAAGTAGTTGGAAACGACGGTGTGATCACTGTTGAAGAAGCAAAAGGAACAGAAACGGAAGTACGCACAGTAGAAGGAATGCAATTCGATCGTGGATACCTCTCTCCTTACTTCGTAACCAATGCTGAGAAAATGTTGACGGAAATGGACAACCCAATGATCTTGATCTACGATAAGAAGATCTCGAACATGAAGGAGTTGTTGCCAATTTTGGAGCCAATTGCACAAGGAGGAAAATCATTGTTGATTATCGCTGAAGATATCGATGGAGAAGCCTTGGCAACATTGGTAGTAAACAGAATTCGAGGTCAACTGAAAGTTGCTGCAGTGAAAGCTCCAGGATTTGGTGATCGCCGTAAAGCTATGTTGGAAGACATCGCAATTTTGACGGGAGGTCAAGTGATTTCTGAAGAGCGCGGATTGACATTGGAAAATGCATCGTTGGAAATGTTGGGTACTGCTGAAAAAGTAGAAATCGACAAAGACAACACGACAATTGTAAACGGTGCAGGTCGTAAGGATGACATCCAAGCACGTATTGGACAAATCAAAGCGCAAATTGAAACGACAACTTCAGACTACGATAAAGAAAAATTGCAAGAACGCCTAGCGAAATTGTCTGGCGGAGTAGCTGTTCTTTACGTTGGAGCTCCAACGGAAGTAGAAATGAAGGAGAAAAAAGACCGCGTTGATGATGCCTTAGCTGCAACACGAGCAGCCGTTCAGGAAGGAATTATTCCTGGTGGAGGTGTTGGTTTGATCCGTTCATTAGAAGCAATTGAGGAACTAACGGGAGACAACGATGACGAATCAACAGGTATTGCGATTGTTCGTCGTGCTGTTGAGGAGCCATTACGTCAAATTATTGCAAATGCAGGTGACGAAGGTGCTGTAATCGTTCAGAAAGTAAAAGAAGGAAAAGATGACTTCGGATACAATGCACGTACAGAGCAATTCGACAACTTGTATGAAGCAGGAGTAATTGATCCAACGAAAGTGACGCGTATCGCAATTGAAAACGCAGCATCGATTGCTTCAATGCTCTTAACGACTGAGTGTGTTATTGTTGATGAGCCTGTAGATGAATCTGCAGCGGCAGCAGGAGGACACGGAATGCCTGGAGGAATGCCAGGAATGATGTAAGATCAATGATCATAAAGGGTTGAGTACTACTCATCCCTTTTTCCGTTTCTATCTTCCCGAACCATTAGGAATCGGATAGTTAGAACGCCAATATAACGAACCCTTCAGCTTTTAAGTTGAAGGGTTTTCTATTTCCTCCAACCGAGCTCCTTATCCTTAATCGTAATATGATACCCAAGCGTTAGTGAATGTCGTTGGACACCATTAATATCATCACCTAACACACGAAAACCAAAGCCATATTTCAAGTGCAAACGTGGAATTCCTACTCCCACTTCTGGACGAACGAACCACGCACTTTGATCATCCTGAAAATAATACGAAGTACTCACCGACGCATTCACTCCAAACAATAAGACAGCCAAATCTCCCCAAACCGTCAATTTTGGGCCATAAAACTCTTGAAGAGGATCGATCTCAAATCCAAGGTTCACACCTTTACTAATAGCAGACCATTCGTATTCTTCCAAACGTGCGATTGATGCACTTACACCAATAACTGGACTGTTAATAAATTGGATTTCGGGATACACTCCAAACGACCTACGGATATGGATAAATTGAGAACGCCATCCCATTGGATGTAAGGAATCGAATGGAAAAAACAAGGTAGTATCTCCTACTTGCGCCTTCGATGAAAAAGAAAGAATCAACAATGAGATGAGTAACTGGCGCTTCATCTTTCGAGAACTCTAACTCATCATCTCCCTACCGCACTGATTGCAATAGATCGATCCAAAGGGATTATCATGCCCGCAATTGTCGCACAGATTGTCTTTCTTTCCATCGTCTTTGTATCGTGCCATGCCGACCGTGATCAAGCCTGTTGGAACAGCGATAATCACATAACCCGTAATCATCATGACGGAAGAAAGTATTTTCCCAAGCTCTGTGGCTGGAGTGATGTCACCATATCCTACAGTTGTCGTGGTCACAATTGCCCAATAGATACTCGCTGGAATACTATCGAATCCATGCTCTCCCCCTTCAATCACATACATGAGCGTTCCCGTCAGAATCATGATCATCAGTACAAAGAAAAAGAAGACCATGATCTTGTAATACGACGCTCGTAGCGAGTGAAAAAGCGCTTGTGCTTCCGAAGTAAATCGATTCAATTTCAAAATTCGGAATACGCGTAGCAGGCGAAGTGCTCGAATCGCACGAAGTGAAGCATAACCACTAATGAACGGAGCTAAATAGGTTGGAAGGATCGCAAGCAAGTCGATAATCCCCCAAGTGCTCTTGATGTACTTCCACGGCTTTGGTGTTACGGCAATCCTCACCAGATATTCTATCGTGAAGAAAATGGTGAATCCCCACTCTGCATAGTAAAAGAAGTTAGGGTAAGCTGATCTCCACACCTCAATGCTTTCAAACATTACAATGAGTACGGAGATTAAAATGAGCACCAATAAAAGCAAGTCGAAGTTTCTTCCTGCTCGTGTTGAGGTACCAAAAATTATCTTATTGAGCTTATCGCGCATGTTCTTCCATACGGAATAGCCGATAATCTGTTTCAAATAACACGTATTTTTTTCGCAAAAAAAGAGGCCACCTTTTCAGATGACCTCTCCATTATTTTATCGCTTTTGTTTATTTGACAATCACAATCTCTGTTGTCAGAATACCATCGTTTGTCGTTACGCGAACCATGTATCGACCTTGAGCCAATTCTGATCCGTCTACAACACCAGTTGACACATCCGTTGGAAGAACAAGTGTACGTCCAAGCATATCAACTACATCAATCGCTTCAATTGATCCTTCGTAGTTCACAGTAAAGAATCCGTCCAAAGAAGGGTTTGGATATACTGCCAACTGCTCAATTGAAAGAGCATTCAATCCAACTGAATTGACATTGATACATGCTGATGTATCTGTACAGTTACCAAGTGTCACAACAACCGCGTAATTTCCATTCGCTGCTGGAGTAAAGCTTTGTCCTGTTTCTCCTGCAATCGTTGTATTGAAGTCACAGTTGATCCAAGCGTAAGTTCCACCTGATGTATTTGCCGTAATGGTAACTCCATCCGATCCAAGTGAAGCTGAAGCATCAATTCCAGAGTTGATCGCCTCTTGCGTTTGCGTAGATACGTTACCATTTCCATCGTCGAACTCCCATACAATTGTTGTTGTTCCAATTGCTGTGATTGGGAACACTGTTGAAGTCGTAGCTGTAATCGCTCCAGAACAGTTATCTGTTGCTGTTGGCGCTGTTGGTGTATCAATCGAACAATCTCCTGTCAAATCAGGTAAACTTGCTGCGTCAGGCGTTGGAGCCGTCACATCATTCACAACGAGATTTTGTGTTTGCGTAGCAATGTTTCCATTTCCGTCATCAAACTCCCATGTAATTACCGTTGTACCTTGCGTCGTAATCGGTAAGCTTACTGGTGTGATCAACACTCCAGTAATAAGACCCGCACATGCATCTTCCGCTGTTGGAGCTGAAGGCAATGCATCTACTGAACACTCACCTACAACATCTGGAAGCGGCGCTTGCGAAGGAATCGGTGAAGCAAAATCAGTAATAATAACTGTTTGCGTTTGCGTTGCTGTATTACCGTTTCCGTCATCGTATGTCCATGTCACAACTGTTGATCCCTGTGTCGAAATTGGGAACGTTGCATCATTCGTAACCGTTACTGATCCACAGTTATCGAGTGCTGTAGGAGCTGTTAACGAAGTTACTTCACATTCTGCAGTTACATCATTCAATGAAGCTGCGTCTGGAGTTGGAGAAATCGTATCCAAAACAGTAACTACTGAGATACAATCATCTGTATTTCCACCTCCATCGGTTGCTGTAAGCGTAACGTTGTTCGCTCCCAAATCTGCACATGTAAATGACGTAACAGACGCTGAAAGTGTCAATCCACCACATGTAGCGGTTGATCCTCCATCAATATCCGCTGCCACAATGGAAGCATTTCCAGAACCATCCAAGTAGACAGTAATGTTCTGACATACTGCTGTTGGAGGTGTTGCTCCTGTCAACACTACATTAAAGGTACACGTCGATGAGTTTCCATTAGCATCCACACCTGTCATTGTGATTACTTGATCACTTGTGATGGTAGTTCCCGCTGATGGCGATTGCGTAACTGTAACGGAACTACAGTTATCTGAAGCTGATACTAATCCTGTGTAATCAGGCAACACAAAATCACATGTTGCGCTGGCTGTTTCCGTTTGATTACCTGGACAAACTACAACTGGTGCAACTGTATCAGCAACAGTTACCGTTGCTGTGCACGTTGCTGTGTTTAAGTTTCCATCTGTTACCGTCAATGTTACCGTATTTGATCCGACATCAGCACACGTAAACGCAGCTTGTGACGCACTCAAGGTAACCGGTCCACAGTTATCCGAAGATCCTCCGTCGATATCTGAAGCTGTCATTGTTGCGTTTCCTGCTCCATCGAGGTATACAGTAATATTCTGACAAACAGCCGTTGGAGGAGTATTGTCAGAAACAACAACCGTGAATGAACATGTTGTCGTATTTCCATTTACATCCTCCTCAGTTAATGTAATCACTTGATCAGCTGAAATATTTGTTCCTGCAGCTGGTGATTGCGTAACCGTAGGAGTTCCACAGTTATCTGTTGCTGTAGCCAAACCAGTGTAATCAGG
>JBFHGY010000160.1:0-6598 GCA_041582905.1 Crocinitomicaceae bacterium
AAAAGCATTGAGTTGCTGAACTATTTGAAGTCATCAGAGGACTGGGCAGAGTTTGAACTTCAAATTACCTTGGGCGAATGACATTCTTTGATAAATACACATATAAGCAGAAAAATTATGCCTTACTCGTTTTAGGTGTGTTGCTTGCCGCAGTTGCGTATAAAAGAGGATTCGGTCCAACCTTTGAAATTAAAAATTATCAGGCTGAACTTCAGCAGAAATTGGAACTTGCTGCTTCGGCAGATGATCAAATCAGAACCAAGCAAATTGAAATCGCTCAACTCAACCGATTACTCGGAGAAGAGGGAAATACAATAGAGAAAGTACAACAAGAATTCTTGAACTTTTTTGCTGCGAATGCGAAGGGTGTGTCCGTACATGAAATCAATGAAGTACTCCATTTTCAGCATCCCGATTTTGCCATCAATACGCACCGAGTTGTATTGAGGGGAGGATACACCAATACACTTCAATTTCTCTATGAAGTAGAAAAGCGGTTCAAACTGGCAAAAATTCTCAATGTTTCTTTTGAATTCACCAAAAAAGAAGCTGACGGAGAGAAGGCATTATTTACAACAATACTCATTCAAAACTATTTACGATGAGAACATTATTAATACTGGTAGGATTAAGCATTTTCGCAGTGAGTTGCGACAAGATTGTAGCCGAAGATATTACCGAAGAAACACCTATTCTTATTTTACCTGCAGTAAATGATACTGTAAATCAGAATCCGGTTCATTTTAAGTGGGAAGAGCTCGAAGGTGCGTCAAAGTATCATTTAGAGATTGTTTCACCGAGTTTTAGCTCAATTAGTTCTTATCCGTTGGATACAATTGTGACAGGAACCAATTTCTTTTATGATCTCGATTCAAATGAATACGAACTACGGTTAACTGCCTTAAACGGAGGTTACGAGTCGCTTACACTCGGTCCTGTCAAGTTTTGGGTGGGTGTTCAACCTTCTGGGGGGACAGGAAGCTCGGTTGTTTTGAACTCTCCTTCTGATGGAATCTATGTGAATGCTCAGTTTTCCAATACCTATCAATGGATAGCGACGCAAGGAGCTACGAGTTACGAATTTTCACTACGTCAAGGAAGTAACTTTGGGTCTGGTTTAATTTTGGATGCGCAGAATAATATTTCTACCACATCTTACTTGTCTAGTTATATCTTGAGCGAAGGAGTCTATTCTTGGGGAGTGAAAGCTTATTTTGGAACAACTGAATCACCTTTTACGGTTCATACTCTATATGTTGATGAAACCGATCCTAATGAAGCAGCCTTAATAAGCCCGAGTAATTCGGCGTCGATCCAGCAAGGAACAATTAGTTTTCTTTGGGGGAATGGAATAGACCCAGGGACGGTGAATTCACCCGTAACATCTATTTTGGAAGTTACTACGGATGCTTCGTTCACAGTAATAGATCATACAGTTAGCATTGAAGGGAGCACCTCCGATGTGAACCTCGCGGCTGGAAATTATTATTGGCGTGTTAGAAACGTGGATGAAGCAGGGAATACGGCAATTGTATCGTTGACAAATGAATTGACAGTTTTTTAATGAAAAACAAAGCGCTTACCGGAATATTGATTGTGGTTGTAGCCTTCATTTGGTACAAGGCATTCTTTCGTGTGAAGGACGGTTTTTTTGGAGAAGAAACAGAGATCGTTCCACCAACCAGGAATAAACCGATTTCTTTTGCTAGTCTTTCAAGAGATACTTTTTCTATTCAGTTGAATTATCGTGATCCTTTTGGTGAGACAAAGAAATCGTACAATGCTTCAGCTCCTCAAGAAACTCAACAGCCTGCTAGTCTCTCTGTATCGCGTCCAATAAAAAGAGGTGTCAGTTGGCCAGATATTAAGTATTACGGTCAAGTGCGCAGAACTACCTCGAAGAATCCTCTTGCTATTCTGAGTATCGATGGTTATCAACATACTTTACGCAAAGGAGAGGCGCTTTACGATGGGATCGTGGTGAAATCAATCGGAAGAGATTCGTTAGTAGTTGTTTATCAAAAGGAAACACGCGTTTTTTGGCGGTGATGAGTTATTTGGAGAGATTAACAGAGGTAATTTGCATTTCGGAAACTCATAACGACCATAGGGAAGTTGGTGATTTGTCAAGAAGTAAGCGTCTAAATTCTCATGGCTCATTAAAAAAAGTATAAGTAAAGTGCGTACATGTTAAAACAATGACATTTCAGAGGTGAAAAGCAACTATTAGGAAATTAGAGTTGTTCATATCAGAGAAAAATATGTACTTTTATATTATTATTGATAACCTTAACCAAAATCAGAACTAACTAAGAAGTATTTCGTCGAGTCGAGAGACAAAGCAAGAGTATCTTTAGGAGTTCTTGAACATAACTAAACTGAACTCGAATGAACCTATTCACTATCAATCACTCTTTCTTTATAATAAAATCGTTGAAGTAGAATCGTTCTCCGTTCGCGCAGCGGAAAGGTTTATCACGTAAAATATATCCACTATGTATAGAATTCTTGTACGTCGGATCCTAGTGATTGGCGTCATATTCACAAGCTTGACATTTAGTTCTAATGCTCAGAATTTCGAAATTTCAACAGATCTTTCGGATACTTTATCTCCAACTAGTTACCTGATTCAGGTTTCTGGTTTTGCTACGTTTACAGATTCTATGGTCATGGAAGTCTCTTTAATGACTGCTGACTCGCTGGATTCTGTAGTGTATAGTGGTTACAAGGATTTCTCATCGGGAGGTTTGAATACACTAACGAATTTCACGTACGATTCAACGTCAGAAGCCTTTAGTCTGGATGTCGGAACGTACGCTTCTCTCAACTATCGAGTTAGAATTCTTTCAACGATTAATGGAGTACTAGAGGAGGAAATAATAATTGATACTTACTAGATGATGAAGAATAATCTAAGATTTTTACTGCTATTCGTTGTTTTTGGGTTGAGTAGTGTTTTGTATGGACAGCGCCGACCCTGTGCAGTTCCTACGGTAACTTTAATTCCTACGGTAACCCATGCAACGTGTTTTGATATGGTTGGAGACATTAGTTTTAGTATCACTGCCCCAGATGGAGCTTATGTACATTCCCTAAAGCTAATAGATGAACAAGGCGGTACGGCTTATGATCATGGGGACGGTTCGCTGTCTGGAATAGCCACTGGTTTATCCGTTGGGATGTACCGTTTTTCGGGATCGGTTGTAGTTGAATACGAATGTGATGGATTGGGCTATATTACCTCGGTTGAGATAGATCAAAACGTATGGTTAGGGATAGAAACCGTCTGGACAGAGAAAACTGACATGGTTTCTTTTCCAAATTCGTACTCAGCAAAACGAAATGCAACAACAACCACGTATGGAGGAGTTCGATCATCTAATGGAATAACCTCTGGAGATGGTTGGATTGAACTAAGTGCTGTGTATGGAAACACCACCAATAATCGGGTCTATTTATTAATTGGTGAAACAAACACCTTAGGTGGTTTCTCCCCATCAAGCGACCTTCAGTACATTGAATTTTATGAAGGTTCAGGTGGAAATGGAATCCAATTAAAGTATGAAACGAGTACCGCAGGAACATACGCAACAACATCAATATCCACAAATCAAGATGATAAAATTCGTTTGGTTCGGACGGGTTCAACATTAACGATACAAAAGGGTAGCTCGAGTTCAACAGTGTTTACACTTCCACAGTCTTATTCTGGGCCAATGAATATTGCTGTTCGGACTTTGGCGGTAGATGATGGGTGTTTGGATGTGGTGAGTACATTCGATTGTCGAAGCGAAATATATGCGAAACTTGATCGAAAATTACGCGGAGTAAGGTATTCCGCTACTGGTAACATGTTGAAGTTTTATGTTGCCGAAGAATACGATGATCAGACGAACACACTGGATTATCAAGTATACAAAGAAGATGATCGTACGATTTCATTTTTGTCTGGGACGCAAATTAAATCAGTTGCTCATGGAGATAATCGCTTTGATTTAGATGTTTCATCATTGACAGCTGGGGCTTATATATTGGAAGTAACAAATAAAAAGAAGGAGAAATTCTATTTAAGATTTTTAAAGAAATGAAATCGGGTTTAGTATACATTTTTGGATGGCTCTCAATAGCGCTAATTTTTGGTTCTTGCGGAAGCGAGGATTCGGGAGGAAAAATTGGCTTTATGGATAATGTTCGCGTGTTCGAAGAGTTTGAGATGAAGAAGGATTATGATCAGCGAATGGAAGTAGAGTTGAGAAGCGAGGTGGATCAATTGGATTCTTTGGAGAGAAAGATAAATACGATGATCAGTTTGCAAGATACGATTGAATTATTCCGCGTACGAAAGGAGTATTACGTACTTGAACAGCAATATCAACAGAAATTTGAGTCATTGGCAACTCGTTATACAAATGAAGTAAACGATCGCTTAAATGCATATATAAAAAAGTATTCAGAAAAGAATGGTTATGACTTTATCCTTGGTTCGGGAGGGCAGGGGAATGTGATGTATGTGAAAGAAAATAAAGAGGTTACTGAGAAGTTAATCGAGTTTATTAATAAAGAGTTTAATAAGAAGTGAGACACATATTCTTCATAGTTTGTTTGGTCTTTTTAGCGTCCTGTGCACAAGATGATCCTTCTGAAGACAAGGATTATATCGTAAAGTCGGATGGCTCAATTGTTTATAAAACAGAAGGAGTAGAGCTGACTTTGTTAGAAGAAGGAGAAAGTGGAAACGTCCGAAATTTTGATGGGGTTAGCTTTGTGTTCAAGGATGTCTCAGCCGTGAATTACCTCGAAAGAATTGGACAGTTCCCTTCTAGTGAAGATCAGAAAAGCTTGATGAACGAATCTGTTTTCATGATCGAGCATGTGGGACATAAACCTTCTGGAAGCATTTTCGAAAATGCAGGAATGGTCATGGATGAACAGGAAGCCACACAATATTTGATTGGTGATATAGAAAATGATTTTGTTGTGGTTCAAAATAACACAAGATATACTCCCGAAGGAGTTCAATACGATGGTAAAATTGGTGGAGATCAGAAAATTAGATCGGTTTTCTTTTTGAAAGGAGTGGACCTGTCTCAACCATATACAATAGAATATTATGATCGACTCTTTGGTAAAGGGTTGATTAAGTTGACAAGAAAGAAAAACGACGTAATAAGTTAAGTATGATTGTAAAAATCAGAAATAGTAGATCGTTCAAAGGGATATCAATGTTGTTGGCGTTGAGCATTCTCTTTGAATTAACGTATCCAACTCAATCATGGGCCCTAACAGGTGGTCCTTCTCAACCGGAATTTAGTTCATTTACACCTGTGGGGACTTCTGATATGGTGGACCTTTCATCAGGAGATATGAGTTATAATATACCACTGATGGATGTTGGTGGTTATCCAATCAATTTGGCCTATTCTTCGGGAGTAGGAATGGATGATGAGGCCTCATGGGTTGGCTTAGGTTGGAACTTGTCTGTTGGTCAGATTAGTCATAATGTTCGAGGTATTTCTGATGATTTTAACGGTGATCAGATCCAATATGAGAATTACATGAGACCAAACTTCACAGTTGGGGCGAACATTAAGGTGGAATCGGCTGCGTTTGGGGTTCCTATCGATTTAGGGCAGACTGTCTCAACAGTAATTAATGCCGCGGGAGAACCAGAAAGCACGGATGATGATATGAGTTTTGGTTTAGCAATGACGTATAATAACTACAATGGTTTTACGGTTAAACCAAGTGTTGGTATTAACGTTGATTTGAAGCAGAACGTAAGTGTTGGGTTTAATGCGGAGAGTGGACCAGACGGATTGACCTTAAGCCCTACCGTTTCATTGCATTCACGAAACAAAGAAACCAAAGAACGAAACAACAATCTTTCCTCAACAATTGGCGCTTCCATGAATTCTCGACAAGGTTTGACTTCTGCGACTCTAAATATGAAAGGAAAGCAGCAGACGAATGTTCGGGCAATGAGTGAAAAAGCTAAAGGCGCAAATCGATCGATGTCTTTAGGGTCTTCAATTGGATTCACAGATCAATTGTATACCCCATCGAATAGAGTGGGTATGCGAACGTATACGCTGACTTTTAATGGGACGGCTTTACCCGGAGCAGAGTTCTTTGGAATTGAAGGACAAACTCAAATTGGTGCGTATGCCACCGTTATGAGCGTTGCCAAAAAAAATCAGAATAAAAAATCTCCGAGTTACGGTTACAGCCATACAGAAAGCGCTGGGGTTGATGGGATTTTAGACTTCAATCGTGAGAAAGATGGTTCGGTAAGTCAAAACACAACGAACTTACCAATCACGAATTACACGTATGATATCCACTCTGTTCAAGGGCAAGGTGTCTCAGGGATGTATAGAGCATTCAGAAGCCAGGTTGGTTATGTTTACGATGCACGAGTAGTGGATGTTTCGGCATCTGGTGCTTTAGGGCTCGAATATGGTGTTGGAAGCGTAGCGCATACGGGAGTAGATTTTGAAGGGACAGGAGTTGTTAGTTATTCTGGAAAGTGGGAGAATAAAAATGATATGCTTCCTTGGTTGGAGGCTTCGACCGTTAACCCAGAACCAGATTATGAAAC
>JBFHGY010000161.1:0-6583 GCA_041582905.1 Crocinitomicaceae bacterium
AATATCTGCAAGAAGCCTTTGAAGCGTGGAAAGGATCAAACGAACAAGTGGATGATGTGTGCATGGTTGGATATGAGTATTAATTCTAAAACTTAACGATATAGTAACAAAACAACAAAGAGCTATAAATCAACACTTTGAACACCCTCTAATAAGAAGAATGATCAAAAAAGAGGATAAAATTTCAATTGTACTCCGCAGAAATTATTTTTATTCTACTTTCGTCGACAGTATCAACACAAAATGCGCTATTGCTATTGATTGAATGGAATCAACAAAAACTATCATAGGTCGTTGGGATTATGCCGATTTTCTGGATTTCAATATTGAGAACATTCCAGTAAAAACGGATACCGGAGCTTACACTTCGTCTCTACGTTGCTCGTCGATTGAGGAAATTTCATCGTCGGATGGTTCTCCCCTTCTTCGTTACACTGTGCTCGATGAAGATCATCCAATTCCGATAGAACAACGAACATTTGAAACAAAAGAGTATGCTACTCGAATCGTAAAAAACTCGGGAGGAATTCCCAAAAAGCGCTTCTCCATTAAGACGACAGTTCGCCTATTTGGAAAAGATAAAACAGTTGAATTCACTCTAGCAGAACGAAAAGGACTGAGATTCCCGGTGCTTTTAGGGCGAAAATTCCTTGGAAATGAATACCTTGTTGATCCATCAAAAACACGACTTTCATACACACAGAAAAAACCGAATTAAATGGCTGAAAACCTGAAAATTGCAGTACTATCACGCAACGTAAAACTCTATTCAACACAACGACTTATTGAAGCAGCAAAAAAGCGTGGACATAGTGTCATTATTGTTGATCCACTGCAATGTCAAATCGAAATTGAAAAGAAAAACCCACGTATTTATTACAAAGGAAAGTACTTGGATGACGTAGATGCCATTATTCCACGTGTTGGAGCGTCTATCACGTTTTATGGTACAGCTGTAGTTCGACAATTTGAAATGCGCAAGGTTTTTTCTGTGGTAGAATCGCAAGCATTGGTTCGATCCAGAGATAAACTCAGAAGTCTTCAAGTGCTGGCTCGGGCAGGTGTTGGACTTCCAAAGACTGTTTTCACTAATTACACGAAAGACACAGAGCACGTAGTAGATGCTGTGGGGGGAGCTCCAATGATCATCAAACTATTGGAAGGAACACAAGGATTGGGAGTCGTACTAGCCGAAACTAAAAACGCGGCAAACTCCGTTTTGGAAGCATTTAATGGGTTAGGAGCTCGCGTAATCGCCCAAGAGTTCATCAAGGAAGCAGGCGGAGCCGATATTCGAGCGTTTGTTGTGGATGGTCAAATTGTGGGAGCCATGAAACGTCAAGGGAAAGAAGGTGAATTCCGCTCAAACCTGCACCGTGGAGGATCTGCAACCATCATTGAACTGACGGATGAAGAAGAAAGAACAGCGTTGAAAGCAGCGAAAGCGATGGGACTTGGTGTTGCCGGAGTTGACATGCTTCAATCTGAAAAAGGACCGCTTGTATTAGAAGTAAATTCTTCTCCAGGATTGGAAGGAATTGAAAATGCTACTGGTCGTGATATCGCGAAAGATATCATCAAGTACATCGAACGTAACGTGTAAATCAAACTTCGATTTTTCATGAGAATTCTGGACACTGAGATAGAAAGGGGGAAATCGTATCAATTATCCATCAACCTCGCGAAATCACATCTTCGCAACTCCATGTTGGTACCCGTAATCGTTCATAGAGCGAAAAAAGATGGTCCTGTTGTGTTGTTGAATGGAGCTGTTCATGGAGATGAGTTGAACGGTATTGACATTATCCGACGATTGATCAGTAATGGGTATCACAAACCTAAACGCGGAACGATTATCTGCATTCCTGTACTGAATGTATTTGGTTATCTGAATGTTTCCCGAAACTTTCCAGACGGAAGGGATTTGAACCGCGTATTTCCAGGAACGAAAAATGGATCACTCGCTAGTCAATTGGCATATAAATTCACGACGGAAATCGCACCACATGTTGACCTCATGATTGACTTTCACACAGGGGGAGCTGATCGCGTGAACGCACCACAAATTCGTTGCGCACCAACAGATGAAGAAGCGTTAAAACTAGCGAAAGTATTCAAGGCGCCGTTCATTGTTCACTCAAAATTGATCTCAAAATCGCTTCGCGAGATGATGAACAAGAACAAAAAAACCGTTCTTTTATTCGAAGGAGGAAAATCTAGTGTCTTCGAAGAAGATGTTATCCAGCATGGAGTAAACGGAACGATTCGCGTACTTCATCATCTTGGAATGACACCAGACTGTCCTACATCTTCAGCGGATCCTGTTATCATTTCTCAGTCGAGATGGGTACGTGCCCGATATTCTGGGATGTTCCACCCAATTGTTGAGAATGGAGCAAAAGTGAACAAAAAGGACGTATTAGGTTTCTTGACCGATCCGTATGGAGATTTCAACAAAAAAGTACGCGCACCTCACGATGGACACATTTTTTGCGTGAACAACGCCCCAATCGTCTACAAAGGAGATGCCTTGTTTAACATGGGCGTTACCAAGGACAAAGAAGCACTTCTAGAGGAATAATTCTAGAAAGATGTTTATTTTGAGATTTCATTCAAAACCACAATTGCATGTCGAACAATAACGAATTCCGCGTAACGCTGATTGGAGCAGGAATCATGAGTGCCACACTTGGTGTTTTTCTTCAAAAATTAATGCCCTTTGCGCGCATTTCTATTTATGAACGCTTGGATGAAGTTGCCGCAGAGAGTTCAAACGCTTGGAATAATGCAGGAACTGGACACTCCGCCTTTTGCGAATTGAATTATACACCGCAAATGGAAGATGGAAACGTCGATCTGTCTAAGGCATTAAAAATTGCGCAATCGTTTGAAGTTTCGAAACAGTTTTGGGCTTATCTCGTCGAGAAAGGAGATGTTGAATCTTCCGTTCCTTTTATCAATGACATCGACCACATGAGTTTTGTTTGGGGGAAAGAAAACGTAGATTTTCTCCGTCAACGACACCAGCAAATGACGAAATACGGCTTGTTCGAAGACATGTTGTATTCTGAAGATCATGCTGAAATCAAAGAATGGATTCCATTAATGATGGAAGGTCGTGACAGAAATCAAGAAATTGCTGCAACGCGCATGGCAATCGGAACAGACGTCAATTTTGGTGATTTGACGCGAAAAATGCTCGAATACTTGCAGAAACAAGAGAACGTCGAGTTGTTCTTGGGTCATGAAATTGAAGACATTTCTCGCCTTTCCGATGATCGATGGGAGGTTGAAGTAACGGAACTCAGCTGTGACGTAACCAGCAAGATACAATCGGACTTCGTTTTTATCGGGGCGGGTGGTGCGGCCATTCCTTTACTCGAAAAAACGGACCTTCCCATTGGTGAAGGATATGGCGGATTCCCTGTAAGCGGACAATTTCTAGCCTGTTCGAACGAAGCGGTCATCAAACAACACGAAGCCAAAGTTTACGGAAAAGCCGAAGTGGGTTCTCCCCCAATGTCCGTCCCTCACCTCGACACGCGATTCATCAATGGAAAACGAACCTTACTATTTGGTCCATACGCAGGATTTTCAACAAAATTCCTCAAAAACGGATCGTATTTCGACCTTCCTCTTTCTATCGAATCACACAACATTTGGCCGCTCCTCAGCGCTGGATTCAAGAATTTCCAATTGACGAAATACCTAGTAAAACAAGTGATTCAATCAGAAGAAGATCGCTTTGAAATGTTACAAAAGTACTACCCAGAAGCCAAAATAGAAGACTGGGAGCTTCAAACCGCTGGTCAACGTGTTCAAATCATAAAGCGTGACGAAGAAGGAAACGGCGTATTGCAGTTTGGAACGGAAATCGTTGCAAGTAAAGATGGATCATTGTCTGCCTTGTTGGGAGCTTCTCCTGGGGCAAGTACTTCGGTTCAAATCATGCTCAACCTTCTCAAAAAATGCTTCCCTTCCGATATGGAAACAAAGGAATGGCAGGATTTAATCAAAGAAATGATTCCAACGTATGGACAATCATTGGCGGATAACCGAGAATTGTGCTTGAGTACGCGTGAGCGGACAACGAAGGTGTTGAAGTTGGAGTCATGAACGTTGTCTTCGGCTCCGCTCAGGCACCGTTTAATCTTTGGGTTCGGACACCGTTCTATTTTAGGCTCAGGCACAGTTCAATTTTATGCTCAAACACCGATGCATTAAATGCACGGACATAATTAAGACAATTGACCTATGATTATTCGGCCTTCAATTCAATCACTGTGATCTCAGGGCGCATTCCAATTCTTCCAGCGTAGCCGATAAATCCAAGTCCGCGGTTGACGTACAAATACTGATTTTTCTCTTCGTACAAACCGCCCCAACGCTTGTATACATATTTCACAGGCGACCACTGGAATCGTTTCGTTTCAATTCCGAATTGCGCTCCATGTGTGTGTCCCGCCAAAGTTAAATGAATGTGTTCTGGATGATCAATCGTGATTTTGTCCCAATGTGTAGGATCGTGAGAAAGCAATAACTTAAAATCACTGGGTAGGATTCCTTCGAGCGCTGCGTTCAAATCACCTTTTCTAGGAAAGGGATCATTTCCCCAGTTTTCTACCCCCACCAATCGGATCGAATCAGTATTTCGTTGAATAACTACATTCTTATTGTCTAACAATTCGAACTGCATATCTACGATATGTTCGCGTACAGCTTCATTGATATGCTTGTACTTTTCCAAGTTATGCCATGCCTGATGAGCACCGTAATCATGGTTTCCTAAACAACAGAATTTCCCGTCTGGAGCCGATAATTGAGCAAACAATTCTTTATATGGAATGATTTCTTCCGATTTCGCATTGATCCAATCTCCCGTGAACAGAATCAGATCTGCCTTTTGTTCTTGAATCATTCGTGTTGCCTTCTCCATTGCAGAGAAACGATCATAATTTCCGCTGTGTAAATCAGAAAACTGAACAATTCGATACCCATCAAATGCTTTCGGAAGATCAGCAAATGATAACTGAACCTCACGAACTTTGAAGTGGTATTTTCCACGAGCCATTCCGTAAATAAACAGTGAAACCGGCAAAACTGCCATGAAAATCGCCACTAATCCAACCCATTCCAATCGATTAACCCAAAGCATGGAACCATTGGAAATCTTCTCAATTAACGCGTAAATGAATCGTCCGAAATCTCCTAGTAAGAAGACAATACTCACCATTAATGCAGAGATGATCAAACCAAAGAAAATTCCCATTGACCAATTCGTCAGTAGATCGGACAGACCATAACCTGTACGGAAGACCACATTCATTCGAATGAGCGTCAACAAGCCAATGACAAGTGCACTAATGGAAATAATTCCAATAACTCCTTGAAATAAGGGATCATCAAATGTGGAAATAAAGCATCGGTAATTGTAGAAAATCAATCCCGACAGAAAGACAAATACGAAAGCAGATCTCATCGAATAAAGTCGCTACTTTTTAACATATTTCGTTAAGATCACAATGCGCTGACCTTCGACTTTTCCTTCAATGTGCTCAGCGTTATCATGTACGAGCGTGATATTTCGAACAGCAGTTCCTCTTTTCGCAGTGAAGTTTCCTCCTTTTACCTTCAAGTCTTTAATAAGAACAACAGAGTCCCCCGCTTGTAGCTGAACTCCATTCGAATCGAGGTGAACCACAGCATCGTCACTCGGAACTCCTGCCTTCGCCCACTCTTCCGTTTCTTCATCGAGGTACATCATCTCGAGCAAATCATTCGGCCATCCTTCTGATCGCAATTCATTGAGAAGACGCCAAGCCAATACTTTTACAGCATCCACTTCACTCCACATACTGTCATTCAAACATCTCCAATGATTAGGATCGAGGTCCGCTTCACCCGAAACCTGAGACAGACATGTTGAGCATAGATGAGCACACTCATCGATTGAGTCACCATTTTTCGGCGTAACTATATGAATAGATAGTTCTTCTGAAGCTCCACAAAGCTCACAGTTACCTCCACTACGTTTCTGAATATCGCGTTCCATATCATTTCTTATTTGAGTGCCCGAATTTAAGGTTTATTCTGAATTCCAATTGGAATAGGCTACTGGAATGTTGGGATACGGGCTCCCCATCTTCTTCAAAAAACGAAAGTGCGAGCGTACCGCCTCCCAATATGAAAGCTCGATGTAGGGAATATCATATTTCTTTGAAAGCTCCCGAACAATGGGAATCAACGCTTTATGATGGACGTGGCAGACATCTGGAAACAAATGATGAATAGCATGCGTATTAAATCCACCCAGTGTCCATCGAAAAAAACGATTTTCCACTCCATAATCGATACAAGTAGTCAATTGCATCTTCGCCCAACTCATTTCCAATGTATTTGCCTCATCTGGCACAGGGTGCTCGACATAATCCGATAAATGCGAAATAATCAAGACCGACAGAACGACCAGAGAAATAATCATTTGAACTCCCAGAAATACCATTAAAACGGGAAACCATCCAAAAGGCAAGATGAGCATGGGAATGATCAACATATAACCGAAAAAACACACCTTAAAGAAAAG
>JBFHGY010000162.1:0-6543 GCA_041582905.1 Crocinitomicaceae bacterium
GGCACAATGAAGGTAAAATGAACGCGGGAAGATGAGTATTCTTTTCCGCGTTTGTTTTTTGCTTTTAAGCAATTAAGCAATATTGCTGAATGACGATGATACCCTGAACTCTGAATCTATTCCCAACTCACATAACCTCAAAGTAGTTTCGTATTTCGCAATATGGCGAAATGTACAAATGGCCATATTGCGAAATTTGTATGGATCTTTCGCCATAACATGACTATCCAAAGCGAAAGCCCGAGCCCTGGCGGAATGCGGCAGCTTGGTGAAATGAAACAATGGTGGCGCTTGCAGATTCGAGTAATCTGTTACCTGAAGATGCTTAGCAACACCTTGTTTTATGAAGCAACTAAAGCAAGTAGACAGTACCGATTCCAATCGGGTAGGCTCCCAGAACAACTAAGAATAGTTGGTTCCAAACTATCTAACTCATTTAAAAGCCCAACTAATCCAGTGACGGACTTCGGCTCCGCTCAGCCCTCGGTCTATGCATTGAGAAAATCGGAAAATCCAACAACCCAACCTACAACGCGCCAATCATTTCCAAGACAACGGGTCGTTTTCGAACCGAAACGGGAACTTCCGATTGATCTGTCATTAATAAATATCCGCCATCGCCTTTGATGAACTCACGAATGTATTTCATGTTGACTAAGTGCGATTGATGCACGCGGTAAAAACCTTGATCGCTCAATAGTTCATCGAATTCTTTCAAGGTGCGCGTCACAACTATGCGCGTTCCATCGATAAAAAAGAAGGTTGTGTAATTGATATGACTTTCACAACGCACAATCTCGTCGATGTTCACAATGTTGATCTTGTCCTGAGCGTGCAGCGCCAGTCTTTTTGTTGGCTTTTCCGTGTTCCGAAGTGAGTCGCTCAAGAGTTTGTATTTCGCGTCTTCGTTTAAGTGATTTTCGCGGTAGCGCGTCAGTGCCGATTTTAATTCGTCTGGATCGACAGGTTTTACCAAATAATCGATGGCCGCGTAGCGAAATGCTTTGATGGCGTGCGCATCTGACGCGGTAATGAAAATGATCTTGAAGTTGATTTCGGGGAGAATATCCAATAAATCGAATCCACTTCCGTCTTGCATTTGAATGTCGAGGAACAAGATGTCGGGCTTAACGGTACGAAGTAGTTTGGCTCCGCTCACAACGCCTTCTGCCTCACCAATAATTTCCACATCGTTGGCGTAGGTCGAGAGGTCTTTTTTGAGCGTCGTGCGCGCTTGTTCCAAATCGTCAATAATCAGTGCTTTAATCATAATCAGTCAATTGATAGGCGTAATGTTACTTCTGTTCCGGTCGGCTGTCCATCTTGATCATACAGGTCGCGAATGGCAACTTCTCCTGTTCCTTTTTCCTGTTGAATGATGGTCATTCTGCCTTGCGTCACATCCAATCCTTTTGAGATGTGATAGGTTTCTTTACTTTGATTGTTTAGTTGGGCCGAGCGTTTGCGCCCGATTCCATTGTCTCGCACCACACATGTTAGGATGTCATTCTCTTCGTGAAAGGTGATCGTCAGTTTTCCGCGTTTGTCCGCTTCATCTTCTCCAAATTTGAACCCGTGCTTAATGGCATTTTCAACGAAAGGTTGAATGAGCATCGGAGGCAGTGAAATGAACGATGTTTCTACGTTTTCGTCGGCGTGAACGGAATAATCGAAGCGATTTCCATTGCAGAACTGTTCAATCATCAGGTAATTCTCCAAGGTTTCCATCTCTTCCTGGAGTGTGATGGATGTTTTGCTGGAATTGTCCAAAATGCTTCGCATCAATCGAGAGAACTTCGCCAAATAATAGCGGGCATCGTCTTCTTTATCTGTCCCCATGAGGGATTGGATCGAGTTGAAGGCGTTGAAGATAAAGTGCGGATTCATTTGTAGACGAAGCGCTTTTCGTTCCAGTTCCATGATCTGGTTCTGCATTTCCAATTTCTGTCGTTCTTCTCTTCCTTTTCGTTTCGATCGTCTTAAAATCAGTACGAAGATCATTCCTGCCACTAAAACACCACTCAAGATGCAGAGGAAAAGGAACCACCACGTTTTCCAATAGGGTAAGGCAATGGTAAAATGAAAGGCAACCGGTTCGCTCCATACTCCTTCTTCATTGGCAGCCTTCACATAAAAGGTATAGGCTCCAGGATTGAGGTTGGAGTATAAAATGCTACGCTCGGTGGAAGTTGGTGACCACTTTTCATCAAATCCATCGAGTTTCCAGCTATATTTTACTTTGTTCGGTGCGTTTTGATTGATTCCGAGAAATTCAAAGGAAATATGGTTTTGATCGTACCCAAGATCGATGGATTTCCAATTGTTCCAGTTCCCTTTGACATCAAAGGTTTCGTTCGAACGGATGCTTTCGTAGTATAGTTTGATGTCGAGCAAGTTGACAATCGGTGCTTTGGTGTTCCGAATGCGTTGCGAACCGTTGTAGTGATTGAGTCCGTTGATGGTCCCAAACCAGATCGATCCGTCTTTGTCATTAAACACGGAATTGGTGCACGTTTCGACTCCAGCAAATCCTTCTTCATCCGCAAAATGAACGTGTTCTTTGATGACGCGCTGTTCATTCATGAAAAGATAGTCCAGTCCTTTTTCGGTTCCAACGATGAGGTTATTGGCGTCATCAATGGTTAATAAGTAGATGTTGGATGAGGTAAGTTTGTCTTTTGCGTTCAGTTTTCGAACTTTTCGATTCTTGGAGTACAATTCTACTCGGCAAACGCCTTCTCCAGCTGTGCCAATCCATAAATTACCCGATTGATCTTCGCAGAAGGAGCGGATATTGTTCGAACTTAAACCATCTTCGGAAGTGATGCGTAGCGAAACTTTTCCTTTGGCAATTTGACCGATTCCGGCGTTTTCGGTTCCGTACCAAATGCGGTTCCATTTGTCGCAGTGAAGTGCGGTCGTCCAATCGTCGAGAAGTCCATTTTTCTTTCCATACTGTTTGATGTTAGGAAGATCGTTGGTCCATGAGAGCGAAAAGATCCCGTCTCCTCGTGTGGAAATCCATGCAATGCCGTTTTTATCCGTGATAATCGAACGAATATTCATGCGTTTGAATTCGCTCAAGGATGTAAAGTTCTCACCATCATATACGAACAGTCCATTGCGTTCCGTTCCGAGAATAATCCGACCGTTTACTTCTCCAATCGACTTGACTTTGACATTATCGAAACCATTGGCAGCATCGAAATTGGTCCATTTGTTATCATTCAAGATACTGACACCCAACCGAGCATTTCCCACCCATAATTGGTTCTTGGAGTCTCGAAATACCGCATAAATGAAGTTTCCGTTTAATCCATCGTCTTTGGTGTAGGTGGTAAATTGTTTTCCGAGATAATGGGAAACACCACCTCCCGATGTACCGATCCAATAATTCCCATTTACATCTTCGCAAACGGTGCGCGCATGATTGTTGGTTAATCCATGTTCTTGATTGAGGTTAGAAAACTGCTTACTCGTTGGATTGTACTGAATGATGCCAGTGAGCGTAGAAAACCAAATCAATCCTTGTGAATCAATGGTGATTCCTTGAACGGTTTGTCGGTATAATTCATGATTGAAGTCGATGCGCGAGAAGGATTTTCCATCGAATTTGTAGGCTCCGTCGCCAAAGGTTCCAATCCAATAATTTCCATAGGAATCTCGAGCAATGGAGGCAATGGCGTTTTTCATCACGGAATTTATCTCTCCAAAACGGGTGAGTTTTCGGTTGTTGTTCTCTTGGAAGAGCTGATAAAATCCATCGTCTGTTCCGAAATAAATGTGTTGTTCGTCCTGAACGTAAAAACTGCGAATGTTCTTGTTGTCGAGTGCAATTCCTTCCAATAGGTTATTGAATTTTCCCTCTGAAAACTGAAGAATGCCTTTGTTTGTGCCCAAAAAGAGTTCTCCATTGTGATCAAATTGAAGTTGATGAATCCGAAAACCTTTTTTGAAATTGGTAAAGTTGATTCCGTCAAATTTGGAAAGTCCATTTTGCGTAGCGATCCAAAGATTCTGTTCTTTGTCCTCGATGAGGTCGTACACGTAGTTGCTCGCCAAACCGTCTTGCTCGCTGAAGGTCGAAAAGGTCAACCCGTCGAAGGAGTTGATTCCACCACCAAATGTTCCCATCCACATGTATCCACGAGAATCTTGAATGATGCTGTAGACTTGTGATTGAGCAACGCCATTTTTGACAGAATAATTCTTGAAATTGTATTGTTGAGCAAATCCGTTTGTGACAAACAGACATACGATCAAGAACTGAAAAAAACGATGTTTCAAAGCGAGGAAATTTGAATAATCAAATATAGGAAACAGTTTTGGGTAAGCTCTCGACGAATAATAAAAGGAAGGCTACGAATTCTAGGTGTATCCTATTTTGGTGGAACTATGGATGCAATTTTTGCCTTTTTCTTCGCTCGATTGATTCAACTTTGGAGGATGTATCGCCGTAAGTTGTTGGCGTTTTTCGCGGCGGTGTTCATTATCTGGTTTGTTGACTGTTTGCCGAATCAGTTGTTCTCGGATCCAACTTCTACGGTTTTACTCGATCGGGAAGGGAAGTTGTTGAATGCAACGATTGCGGAAGATGGTCAGTGGAGATTTCGTCCAAGGGAAAAGGTTCCTTACAAGTTGGCTATGTGCATGATTCAATTTGAGGACCGCGAATTTTTATCTCATTCTGGTGTTAATGTGAAGTCACTCGGGCGTGCATTCTATCAAAACATCTCGAATGGAGAAGTGGTTTCAGGTGCGAGTACGATTACGATGCAGGTAATCCGATTGATGGAAAAGAATCCACCTCGAACGTATTCGCAAAAGGTATATGAGATTTTTTTGGCGCTTCGTCTGGAAATGAGCTATTCGAAACGAGAAATTTTGGCGCTGTACGCGTCTCATGCTCCGTTCGGAGGAAATATTGTTGGAGTGGATGCGGCTTCATGGCGGTATTTTAATCGCGCTCCTGAGAAATTGAGCTGGGCGGAAAGTGCGACCTTGGCTGTATTGCCGAATGCGCCTGGGTTGATTCATCCTGGAAGGAATCGAGATGCGTTAATCAAAAAACGGAATCGTCTGTTGAAGCGATTGTATGTTTGTGGTGTTTTGGACAAAACAGCGTATGAACTGGCGTTGGAGGAGCGAATTCCCGATCGACCTGAAGCGCTACCTCAAAAGGCTTCTCATTTAATGCAGCGATTTGTTTCCGAAGGGAAAAAAGGAAAAACGATTGTTTCAACTTTGGACGTTGATCTTCAAACAAAGGTGACGAATGAATTATGGATGCATCATGAATATCTAGCCAAAAATCATATTGAGAATGGAGCGGTGATTGTGACATCGGTAAAAACGGGTGAAGTTTTGGCGTATGTTGGAAATGTTTCAGGACCTGATGTCAGTGAGAAGTACGTGAATTGCGCCATCGCTCCGAGGAGTTCGGGGAGTGTCCTCAAACCCATTCTGTATGCGAAGAGTTTGGAAGCAGGAATTATTACTCCGAAAATGTTGTTGCCTGATGTACCATCGAAATTCGGAAACTTCTCACCGTTGAATTATGCGGAGACCTACGACGGTTATGTTCCAGCGGACGACGCACTCGCCAGAAGTTTGAACATTCCTTTTGTCTATTTGCTGAATAATTATGGCTTGGGGAAGTTTCATCGCAACCTTCAGCAATATGGATTTGAGACGATCAACCGCTCTTCTCGTCATTACGGACTTTCGTTGATTTTGGGAGGCGCTGAAATAAGCTTGGAGAACCTCACGAATGGGTATACATGCATGGCGCAGGAGTTGGCAATGGGAAAATCAAACGGGATTTATTTTGAGAAGGGACAGTCGCAAAAGGATATGGCGCCAAGAACAAATCCTGCTGCCACATTTGAGATGTTTGAGACGATGACCCAACTGAAACGCCCAGGCAGCGATCGACATTGGGAACTGTTCGATTCTTCTCAGAAGATTGCATGGAAAACGGGAACGAGTTTTGGCTTTCGAGATGCATGGTCCATTGCCGTTACCCCTGAGTATGTTGTTTCTGTGTGGGTTGGGAATGCTGATGGAGAAGGTCGCCCTGGTTTAACGGGATTTCAAGCGGCTGCTCCATTGTTGTTTCGTGTGGTAGATCAGCTTTCGATGAATGGGGAATGGTTTCAAGCGCCTTCGGATGAACAAACGACCATCTCCGTGTGTAGAGAAAGTGGAATGCGAGCGAATGAGTTCTGTGTTGATCGTTACCAGACTTCGGTTCCAAAAACGTGTTTGGAGAAAGGTTCATGTCCATACCATGTACGCGTTCATTTAGATGCAACTGAATCTTTTCGCGTCTCAGACAATTGTGTGGATGTCTTTGATATGAAACATCCTGTTTGGTTCGTTCTTCCTCCACTTAATGCGCATTACTATCGTTTGCATCATCCAAATTATAGGGATTTACCTCCATGGATGGATGGCTGTACACAGCTTGGCTCTCAGTCGAGTTTTTCGATTCGTTACCCACGGAATGAAGCGAAAATTAGTCTTTCTCGGGACCTCAACGGA
>JBFHGY010000163.1:0-6514 GCA_041582905.1 Crocinitomicaceae bacterium
ATTGGTTGCATCATCAATAATTAAAAAGGGAAATCTATTAATTTATGATAAGAGCCCAGAACTCCAGAAAAAGTTAGGCGATGACGACCGTTTTCGCGTGTTCGAAGACCTGGAACCTGCGCTCATGATCGCGCACATCATCTTCGTGGCCGTTAAACCTCACCATTCCGAGCAACTATTTGCCGAGATGAAACCTCATCTGCAAGAAGATCAAATAATTGTATCGCTCATGGCAGGTGTAACACTCGACTACATCGAGGACGCAACTGGACTCTCCAAAATAGTAAGGGCTATGCCGAATCTCCCTGCCAAAGTTGGGAAAGGCGTTACCGCGTTCACAGAAACCAAAGGCGTTTCAAAAATCGAACAAATCACCATCAGAAGTCTACTTGATAGTACAGGTGTGGCAATACACGTAGAAAACGAAACCTTCATCAATAAATCGACGGCGATTTCAGGAAGTGGACCTGCATACGTCTTCTATTTCATGCAATCGATGTTTGAAGCAGCACGAAAAATGGGCTTCTCCATCAACGACTCAAAAGTTCTGATTAGCAACACCTTTGAAGGAGCCGTTCAATTGTTTAAAGATTCAAGTCTCTCACCTGAAGGGTGGATTGATCGCGTGGCATCAAAAGGTGGAACCACCGAAGCGGCAATCGATAGTATGAAAGATAATAACGTAAGTGCAAAAATTAAAGAGGCCGCGTATGCCGCATTTGAAAGAGCTGTAGAACTCGGGCAGGAAACGAAATGAATGGTACCATCAAATGGTATTTGTAACTTTAGTCACGTGAACTATCTAATGCATTTGATAGTTTCGACCATTGATTCCACAGACAAAACCCGTGAGACGCCATGAGAAATGAATTAGAGGAAAGCTACGGTTATCTTTTTGAAAAAGAGCTAATCGATGAAATAGTAGAAGTAGGCACAATGCATGAAGCTTCTCGAGGAGAAACCATTATTGAACATGGCCAAAACCTCAGAAGTATGCCGCTCATTTTGGAAGGTGCTGTGAAGATTTCACGTAAAGACAGTGATGGAGATGAGCTCGCCCTCTACTACCTCGAACGAGGAGACTCGTGCACCATGACGATGAGCTGTTGTCTGGGGAATCGAAATTCCGTGGTGAAAGCTGTCGCAGAAACAGACTTGAAATACATTTCCGTTCCCATCGGAAAAATGAAGGAATGGATGAAGAAATATCCCACCTGGATGGCCTTCGTATTTCAGAGCTACGATAACCGCTTTAATGAATTGTTGGAAGCCATCGACAGTCTCGCGTTTACGAATATGGGCGACCGCGTGTTCAAATACCTCAAAGATCAAGTTATCATTCGAAAGTCTACGGTTTTGGAGTTATCCCATCAAGATATCGCGTACGATTTACACACATCACGTGTAGTAATCTCCAGACTCCTAAAAAGTCTTGAAAATGAAGGTCTCATTGAATTAGGAAGAAACAGAATTATGGTGATTGAGTTCTAATTTGAGCCGCTCGTTCGTGCTTTCAGACCTCACTCATTTTCTTCGGTAACATTTGTTGCTGCCAATCGATCGAATCCTCTGTTACTTTGTACCAAAGGAATTTAACATGATCGAAATAATAGGATTCATTGGAGCAGTAGTAATTGGAGTTGTACTTGGATTAATTGGTGGTGGCGGATCCATCTTAACTGTACCCATTTTTGTTTACGTTCTTGGAATTGATCCAGTTCTAGCAACGGCCTATTCGTTATTCGTTGTCGGAAGTGCCGCTCTCGTCGGCGCCGTTCGAAACGCTCAAAAAGGAATGGTCGATTTCAAAACGGGAATCATCTTTTCGATTCCAGCTTTTACGGCTGTTTTCTTAACGCGGAAGTTTCTGGTTCCAGCCATTCCAGATCACCTCTTCAACGTGGGCGATTTCGAAGTCACAAAGAGCATTGGAATCATGATTTTCTTCGCGTTCATTATGGTGATTGCCGCCTACTTCATGATCAAAGGAAGGAAAGATTCAGGCGAAGAAGCACAAGAAGTTCAATACAATTATCCAATGATCGTCGTTGAAGGATTAGTCGTTGGATTACTGACAGGAATCGTGGGTGCTGGTGGAGGATTTTTGATTATCCCAGCCCTCGTGTTACTCGCAAAACTTCCGATGAAAAAAGCGGTGGCCACTTCCCTACTCATCATCGCCATCAAATCGCTCATTGGATTTATTGGCGACGTACAAAACTTCGATATTGATTGGGTGTTCCTATTATCATTTACCGGGCTTTCCGTTCTGGGAATCTTCCTTGGGATTTACCTTAACAAATTCATCGACGGGAAAAAACTCAAAAAAGGATTCGGTTGGTTCGTGCTTCTCATGGGAGTCTACATTGTACTAAAAGAAATTCTTTAAAAACTGACCAAGATCAGCTTGAAATAGTAACAAATGTTACTGTATACGCACGAGCAAGACAGTAATTTTATCTCAAGTTAAAAAAGCAATAATTCACATTAAAATACAGTAAAATGAAAGTAGAACAAATTTATACCGGATGTTTAGCTCACGCAGCATATTACATTGAAAACAATGGCGAAGCTGCCATCTTCGACCCTCTAAGAGAAGTTGGTCCCTACCTAGAAAGAGCAGAAAAAGACAATGCGAAAATCAAGTACGTTTTTGAAACACACTTCCACGCAGATTTCGTTTCAGGACACTTAGATCTTCAAAAGAAAGCAAACGCCGAGATTGTTTTTGGTCCAGGGGCTAAACCCGCGTATGAAGCAACAACAGCTGAAGATGGTCAAATCTTCCATGTGGGGAATTACCAAGTAAAAGTGATTCACACGCCAGGACATACCATGGAAAGTACCACGTACATGCTCATCGATGAAAATGGAAACGAGCACGGAATCATTACAGGAGACACCTTGTTTATTGGAGATGTAGGTCGACCAGATTTAGCACAGCACGTAGTTTCTGAGTTGACAGAAGAGAAATTGGCAGGACACCTGTTTGATTCGCTTCGTAACAAAATCATGCCATTGAGTGACGACTTGATCGTATATCCAAATCACGGTGCAGGATCGGCTTGCGGTAAGAAAATGAGCAAAGAAACAACCGACACGCTTGGAAATCAAAAGAAGACGAACTACGCGCTTCGTCCAGATATGACGAAAGAAGAGTTTATCTCCGAATTGTTGACAGGGCTCACGACTCCACCCGTGTATTTCCCACAAAACGTATTGATGAACATCAAGGGTTATGACAGCCTCGACGATGTTAAAGAACGTGCGTTTGTATCCATGACACCCGAAGCATTTGAAGCGGCTGCGAATGAAACAGATGCGCTTGTATTGGATGTTCGTGACGCGGAAACCTTCTCTAAAGGATTCATTCCGAATTCGATCAACATTGGGCTCGATGGAAACTTCGCTCAATGGGTTGGAGAAATGATTCCAGATGTGAAGCAAACCATCCTTCTTGTTGTGGATCCCGCAGAGCTCGACGAAACAGTAACGCGACTATCTCGTGTTGGATATGATGGAGTAATTGGCTACCTTGAGGGAGGATACGAAACATGGGCAAACAGTGGACAAGATGTTGATTCTATCCAGCGTGTTGATGCAAGCGAATTTGCAACCGTAAACGACGCTACGCTTATCGACATTCGCAAGAAAAGCGAGTACGATTCTGAGCACGTAGTGGATGCTATTAACATTCCATTGAATCAAATAAACGATCACTTAGCATCGTTTCCAAAGGACAAATTCTTCTACATTAATTGTGCAGGAGGGTACCGAAGTATGATCGCTTCTTCTATTCTGAAGCAAAGAGGATGGGATAACTTCGCAGACGTACGAGGAGGATTTTCTGCGCTAAAAGATACTGAAGTGGAAAAAACTGAATATGTTTGTCCTACAACACTACTCTAAACCACTATTCGATTGAAAAATTGAATAACGTAGTAACAAAATTTTAGAATGAAAATAGAACAAATTTATACTGGATGTCTCGCTCAAGGAGCGTATTACATCGAAAGCGAAGGAGAAGTCGCAATCATTGATCCATTGCGTGAGGTACAATCCTACATCGATATGGCAAATAGCCATGGAGCAAGAATTAAATACATTTTCGAAACGCACTTCCACGCGGATTTCGTTTCAGGACACGTAACACTTGCAGAAAAAACAGGAGCACCGATCATTTATGGACCAAATGCCAATCCTAGCTTCGATTGCATTGTGGCGGAAGATAACCAGGAATTTGAATTAGGTAAGGCAAAAATCCGTGTACTCCACACACCTGGACACACCATGGAAAGCACAACCTACTTACTCTTGGATGAAAATGGAAAGGAACATGCCATCTTTAGTGGTGACACCCTTTTTCTAGGAGATGTTGGAAGACCTGATTTAGCGCAGAAAGCAGCAAGCATGACACAGGAGGAGTTGGCAGGAACACTGTTCGACAGTTTGAGAGAGAAAATCATGACCCTGCCGGATGATACGATTGTATATCCTGGACACGGCGCTGGATCGGCTTGTGGAAAAAACATGAGTAAGGAAACCGTAGGTTCTATTGGAGATCAAAAAGAAAACAACTACGCGTTAAGAGCAGATATGACGAAGGAAGAGTTCATCAAAGAAGTTACCGATGGACTCCTTCCTCCGCCAGCTTACTTCCCTCTCAACGTTCAATTGAACAAGGAAGGTTACGAGAGTTTTGAAGATGTATTGAAGAAGGGAGATAATGCCCTGAATCCAGAGGAATTCGAAGTGGCAGCGAATGAAACAGGAGCTGTAATTTTGGATGTAAGACATCAAAGTGAATTCGCGAAGAGTCACATTCCTCGTTCGATTTTTATCGGAATCGATGGTGGATTTGCTCCTTGGGTTGGAGCCTTGATCAAAGATGTGAAACAACCGATTCTGTTGGTAACGCCTGAAGGAAGATTGGAAGAAACAATTACGCGTTTGTCGCGTGTTGGATTCGATAATGTGATTGGATACTTAGAAGGAGGATTTGAAGCGTGGAAATCAGTAGGGAAAGAAACAGACTCCATCAAAACGATTACAGCAGAGGAATTTGCGGAGTTGAAATCGAAATCAGATATCGATGTAATGGACGTCCGTAAGGAATCGGAATACTTGTCTGAACACGTGATCGACGCAGAAAACGCACCTTTGGATGAAATCAACCAACACTTGGCATCATTTGCGAATCACGAAACAAACTATGTTCACTGTGCGGGCGGTTACCGTTCAATCATCGCAGGATCCATTTTGAAATCGAGAGGAATTCACAACATCGTAGATGTATTAGGAGGATTCGGAGCAATCAAATCGACGAACGCGCCAATTAGTGCATACGTTTGTCCATCAACCCTGTAAAAACAACAAGCATGAAAAACGTAGATAAATCGGAATGGAAGAACCTCGTCGGATCACCGAATTCAGTTATTTTGGATGTGAGAACACCAGAAGAATGGCAAGACGGGATTCAAAAAGATGCAGAAACATTGAACTTTTTAGACAGTGCTGCATTTATGGATGGACTCCAAAGTTTAGATAAATCAAAAACCTATTACGTATACTGCCGCAGTGGAGGAAGAAGTGCCCAAGCCTGTTCTATTATGGACCAACAAGGGTTTGCTGATACCTACAACCTACTTGGCGGAATGCTAGAATGGGATGGTGAGGTTATTCCTTACACCTAAAAAGTAAAATCATGGAAGCGATAGAAGTACAGAATTTAAAGTGCGGGGGATGTGCAGCTTCAATCACAAAAAAGTTGCAAGAGCTTCCCGATGTCGACTTAGTCGAGGTCGATCTCGCTACAGCCAACGTGAACGTTCATTTAAGTAATGAAGGAACAATCACAGCTGTTCGAGAAAAGTTAATCGCTATGGGGTATCCGCCTGCAGATGAAGAAAATGGATTCGGAAGCAAAGCCAAATCTTTCGTCAGTTGTGCAACCGGAAAAATAAATGCCTGAGTTGATGATTACAACGACAACATAAGTGTTTAAGTTACGAGGGGAAGTCGAATAGGCTTCCCTTTTTCATGAAACAAAAAATAAAATGGAAGAATTAGTCGCAGCAAGATTACAAATGGCCACCTCAATGGTTTTTCACATTGTGTTTGCCGCAATCGGAATGGTGATGCCCTACTTCATGATGGTGTCTCATTACAAATACCTCAAATCCAATGATGAAACCTACCTTCAATTGACAAAGGTTTGGCAAAAAGGCGTAGCCATTTTCTTCGTAGTGGGTGCCGTATCAGGAACCATGCTTTCCTTCGAGTTAGGACTTCTTTGGCCAGAATTCATGAAACACGCTGGACCTATCATTGGGATGCCATTCTCACTGGAAGGAACTGCCTTTTTCGTGGAAGCCATCGCACTCGGTTTTTATCTCTACGGATGGAAGAAAATCAAAAATAAATGGTTCCACTGGTGGACCGGTGCGATTGTAGGAATCTCTGGTGTTGCCTCTGGTATCTTGGTCGTTGCTGCCAATGGTTGGATGAACGCTCC
>JBFHGY010000164.1:0-6492 GCA_041582905.1 Crocinitomicaceae bacterium
TACTTCACTCAATATTGATGCATTCAACAAACGGTATCTGAGCGGAGTCGAAGATTCGTTTGGATTCATACCGATACCATCACCATTTATTGTTTTTATAATGTGAATCATTCTGGCATGCAGCCAATTCATTCAATTTTGCAAGTGAACCTTTCATCAAGGCTTCCTTTTTCTTTCTGGACCATCCTTGCACTTGTTTTTCTCGATAGAAAGCATAGTCGATTCGTTCAAACTCTTCGAAGTAAACCAATTGAATGGGAAGTCGCTTTTTGGTGTGATTCGCTCCCTCTCCAGCTTGATGTTGATGTAATCTCTTTTCAAGATTATTGGTGCTTCCGATGTAGTAGCTATCGTCAATGCATCGCAGAATGTACATATATCCTTTCATAAAAAGTAGGTTTAGGTTACTACTTAAGTTAAGGATAATTTTTGATTTCCCGACGGAAAGTACTCACTCTGTCTTCGGCTCCGCTCAGACATCGGAAGGCGTTGGAACGAGAATTAGGCGTTTCATTTTGCATCTGTCATACGATACTAATCATTCAATATTGATGCGTTGAACTCTGTCTTCGACTTCGCTCAGACATCGGAGAAGGGCATAGAAAGAATTAAGCGTTATACTTGATTTATTCCTACTTTCTCTAAGATCAACGCATACAAAAACGGCATCTGAGCGGAGCCGAAGATTCGTTTGGTCATTCTCCTTTTTGCGGCATCTGAGCGCGATGCATTGAGCTTGTCGAAATGGAGCCGAAGACAAAGCCTAAAAATTACTTCAAACTCAATATCATTTCCTTCAATTCCTCTTCCTCTTCATTCTTAGGATGAAATTCCTTTGCCATGCGCACCAGCTGCTTGTCAGTCAACTTTCCCTTGAAAACCGAGGTTCGAAGGGTTAAGCCAAAAGCAGCAACGAGGTTTACTAGGTCATTTGGTACGATTTCGTCGGTTTTGCTCAAACTGAATTTTCGTTCAATGCTCGTCGAATCCTCGAAACGCTTGTAGCGCAATTTCACAAACGCCAGTTCTTCACGATTGAACATCGCTTTTGTTTTGGTAAAGTGACTTTCTGCTTTTGTTTCTTTTCCACGAACGATTTCATAAACTGCGATGACCGAATGTCCATATCCCATTTCCCCACCATCCTTGGTGTCATCGTTGAAGTCTTTAGGAGGCATTAAGCGGTTTTCGTAACCCAACAAGCGGTAGCTTTCTACAAAAGCAGGATTGAATTCTACGTTTAATTTCACATCTCGAGCAATGTTGATGAGGTTTCCAATATCCTCGGTAAGTACCTGAGATGCTGCATTGCGGTCATTGATGTAAAAGTGATTTCCATCGCCTCGATCGGCTAGCGTTTCCATGATGTCGTTGCGATAATTCCCCATTCCAAATCCGAGGGCGGTGAGGTAAATGCCTTTTCCTCGTTTTGTAGAAATATATTCCTCCAGCTCAGTGGTTGAGTGAATTCCAACATTGAAATCACCATCTGTTGCCAGAATAATACGGTTGTTGAAATTGGGGTCGTAGTACTGTTCGGCTAATTCGTAGGCTGTTCTGATTCCGCCAATTCCATTGGTTGATCCGCCAGAAACGAGACCAGATAGTGCATCATAAATGAGTTGTTTTTGGTCGCAGGTTGTGGGCATTAATCGGACACCAGACTCTCCTGCGTAGGTCACAATTGAGATTCGATCTCCCTGTTCTAACCCTTGAACGAAATCTTTGAACCCATGTACAAGTAGAGGCAATTTATTCTGACTAGACATTGATCCTGAGACATCAACCAAGAGAACAATGTTGTGGTATTTGCGAGGCAAATCTTTTGGGAGATCAGCAGCGCGAACACGAATGGTAACGAGTTCATTTTCTGGATTCCAGGCGCAGTTACTTCGCTCCAGCTCTACACCGATTAACTCATCGTTCTCAATGTTAGCGGGTTTATGCTTGAATGAGTTCAACATCTCCTCCAACTTCACGGCATCCCGATGTATCGTTTGCCCTAGGTGAAACTTTGTTTTGATGAAAGTCCATGAAGCGCGATCCACATCAATTCCAAATGTGGAATGGGGAGAAGTGAGTGGGGATAGGAAGTCGTTTTCATAAATTTCTGAGAAACGATCGAAACTTAACACATCTTCCTTTGGCTCTACGTAACTGCTCGAATAATTCGGTGTATGAGAGTAAGCAAACGGTGACGAGTTGATCGATTGCTGAGAACGTTCTCGGATAACTGACTCTCTCGTTTTTCCGCTCACAACAACGATTCCTCCCGTAGCATCACCGTAGCAGGCAGGAATTCCTCCGGTAATTACTTGCACCTCCTGAATGTATGATCTAGGGATTCCATCGAGAGAATTTACGCGCATTCCATCAAAATAATAGGCGTTTTGTTCGGTTCGCGCGCCGCGCATGTGCAAGCCGAAAGGGTCTTCGGTATGATTAACTCCTCCAACGGTTCCTGCTATACCAAAAGCGGTCCGAGTGGGCATCCGAGCGATGTCTTCACGGGTAATCGTTGCGCCTACCGCTCCTGCTTGTTTGTCTATGAGTGGATATCGGTAGGCTGTAACAGAAACACATTGAATTTCCATTACATCCGTTGTTGACTGAATATGGTTGGCATCCATGTACATGTATTGCCGGGAAGTGCGGTTTCGGGATTGCATTATTCGATTTGAGAATAAGGGATGGTTAGAATATGAATATTTCCCTTCTCCTTGTTCTTGAATGGCCAATAAACTAGAATCTACTTCGTAGGATTTATAAACAAGTTGGTTTGGCTGAACGAAAACAACTTGCTGATAAACAAAAAAACTATCGCGATATGAGCAATATAAATCCACGGAGCCCGCAGGGAGTTCGCGCGCAATCACTTGATCAACGGTTTTTTGATTAAACAGAAAGGTAGAGTCTTTCCAAATTTGCACGGTAATGCTGTCTTCAGAAATAGAGTTGTCCAAGTCGAATGAAACGACGACACCACCTGTTTGGCAAAATGTGTTGAAGAAAACGAAAAGGTTCAGAAAGGCAAGTGCGAATTTCATAGGCGTCATTTTTTAGAAAGATGACGAGGAGGATGAAATTCCATAAAACAGATGTGTGTGAGAAAACAAAAAAAAGGCTGAACCCTAAAGAGAATTCAACCTTGTGCTTATGAATAAGAAGTAATTACTTCACCGTATTCTTTGCTTTTTTCAAGGAATAGGCAACTCCAATGTTCAAGGACCAGTTGTTTGTTGTAAGTCGGTCTGGATTTACGGTTTGTCTTTTATTTAAGTCAACAAACCCAAGTGTGTAGGCAGTATTAGCGTGCAACCACAGTCCAGGTATCATTTGATAATGAAATCCAGCTCCTAAAGTACCTGAGAAGTCGACAGGTTTCATCTCTGAAGATCGATCATTTCCATTTAGCTGTGCATCTCGAACCAAGAATCCAACTCCTGGACCGGCGAAAATGGTTGGTCGAAAATCATCTTCTAAGTCTCTAAAGAATACGTGAAATTTGGGAACAAGTCGGATGTGATCCATTTGGGTACGATAGTTTTCCACTCGTTCATCTGAAATATCGTATTGAGAGAATGACCCTCCCGATCGAGAGAAAAGCAAATCTCCACCTACTCCCCAGTGCTTCTGAGTGGAGTAAACTCCGGTTACACCAATGTTCGCTCCGTTGTAACCCTCAGAAAAATCAAATGCGTCATAGGACGTAAGTTGATATCCTCCGGTGATTCCAATAGATGTATTTTGTGAGAAACCGAATGTAGCGGTTGCAAGACTTAATGTTACTGTGAGAATTTTCGATAATTTCATAACTTCTGTTTTTAGTTCGATTAAACAGAAGAAAATAAAATGCCAATCCCTTACGATTACTAAGGCGTTATTAATCAATAGGTTGAAAATAGGTGTTTTTTCGATGTGTGGAATTAAATACATTTATGGGGAAAATTTTCCCCATAAATTAAATCTCATTACTCTCGAATTGCCTTGATTCCCGGAAGCTCTTTTCCTTCCAAGTATTCCAACATCGCACCACCACCTGTTGAAACGTAACTTACTTTATCCGCTAGGTTGAATTTGTTAATGGCAGCAACAGAATCTCCACCACCAATCAACGAAAATGCTCCATTAGATGTTGCTTCAACAATTGAATTGGCTACAGACACGGTTCCTTTTTGGAAGCTTTCCATTTCGAAAACGCCCATAGGTCCGTTCCATAAAATCACTTTTGAGTTGATGATCACTTCGTGACAAGCAGCAATGGTATCTGCTCCTACATCCAATCCCATCCAACCATCTGGAATGGTATCAATTTGAACTTCTTGGGTGTTTGCATCGTTCGCAAAAGCATCTGCGATAATAGTATCTGTAGGAATTAACAAGTTTACTCCTTTTGCTTTCGCTTGCTCAGCAATGGATTTCGCCATGTCGAGAAAATCGTCCTCAACCAAAGAACCTCCAATCTTTCCTCCATTTGCTTTGACAAAAGTGTAGGCCATTCCACCACCGATGATGAGGTTGTCGACACGATCTAACAAACGCTCGATAATCACAATTTTCGACGATACTTTCGCTCCACCAACAATGGCTGTTACGGGCTTTTCGGTACTGTTCAATACTTTGTCAACACTCTCAATTTCTCCTTCAATCAGGTAACCGAACAACTTATCATTCGGGAAGAATTTCGCCACAATCGTTGTACTGGCATGCGCACGGTGAGCCGTTCCGAAGGCATCATTTACGTACACATCTCCATGTTTTGCTAATTTTTCTGCAAAGGCTTCATCTCCTGCTGTTTCTTCCGTGTAGAAACGAACATTATCCAAGATCATCACTTCTCCTGCCTGAAGACTTGAACTCATTTCGTACGCTTTCTCACCGATGCAATCACCACCAAATTTTACGGGTGTACCAATCACTTTTGATACGTGATCCACAATATTCTCCAACGAAAAAATCTGCTCATATCCATTTTTTGGGCGACCCAAGTGGGACATCAATACCACGCTTCCTCCTTGTTCAAGAATATGTTTGATGGTTGGAGCTGCGGCGCGAATACGTGTGTCATCGGTTACTTCGAGCGTTTCTTTGTTCAATGGAACATTAAAATCTACGCGAATTAAAGCACGTTTACCTGCAAAATTGTACGAATGAATGGAAGCCATGAGTATTTATTTTAGGCTGCAAAATTAGGAAAGAAATTTTATTTCGACTTGCGGGACTCATTGTGTAGAATATAGATTATTTTTAAATATGGGCACTGAGCGAAGTCGAAGTGCAATTTTTAAGTTGTACCTTACTACAATGAAATCAACCTGGCGTAATCACAAGAAAAAGATCATCTTCTCAACCCTTCTACTCATTCTCGGGTTTGGATTTTACTATGTATATGTTCGCCTGCCATTAATTACGGGTTATGCCGCGAAAGATATGTGTTCATGTATGTTTATCGGTGAGCGCGATGCAAAATCGGTGGCAGACAACGAATTTCAATTCAGTTTGATCAAGCATGCGGATTACGAAGTAAACAAAGCAGAAAAATCGGTGACGTCCACTGTTTTTGGAATGGGTGCCAAAACAGCGTTTTACACTCCACAAAATGGGTGCGTCATCTTAAATAACACAGATCGAAAAAACTGGAAATATCATTCTGAACCATTGTTCAAGCCAAGAGAAGTTCCGTTGGAAGAGAATTTTTCTGAATTTGAGGGTAATGAAAAACTGCACGAAGCAATTGCGAATCATTTTAAAGATGATAATCCTGAAGAACCATACGGAACGCGAGCGGTTTTGGTGTTGAAAGATGGAAAATTGATTGCCGAACAATACGCTGAAGGCTTCGATAAGGAGTCTAAGCACATCGGCTGGTCGATGACAAAAAGTGTGTTCAATGCCTTGATTGCAATCGGCATCAAAGAAGGAAAATTGAAAGGCTTGGATCAATCGAAGTTGTTTCCAGAATGGAAAGACGAACGGAAAAACATCACTTTACGGCATATTTTGCAAATGAATAGCGGCTTGCAGTGGAACGAAGATTATTCTACCGTTTCCGAGGCCACTAGGATGTTATATGATGAGGATAACATGGTCGATTATGCGATCAATCAGCCCTTTGAAGCGAAAATGGGCAAGCATTGGGAGTATTCTAGCGGATCAAGCAATATGCTTTCTGGAATTTTGCGTGATCGAATGAAGGAGAATGACTATTTCAATTTTCCCTACCAATACCTTTTCGACAAAATTGGCGCATCGAGTTTTGTTTTGGAAACAGATGCTTCTGGAAATTTTGTATCCTCTTCGTATGCTTGGGCAACGGCGCGCGATTGGGGAAAGTTCGGTCAGCTTTTTCTGGATGAAGGAAAGGTGGATGGAGCACATCTTTTTCCAGATGGTTGGATTGATTTCACCACAGAAGTGGCCAACGATTCCAAAGGAGAATATGGCGCACATTTCTGGTTGCCAACAAAAGAGGAATACCCCAACTCACCCAAA
>JBFHGY010000165.1:0-6484 GCA_041582905.1 Crocinitomicaceae bacterium
CACCACATTTCAGCCGATGGTCACACCTACGCGCAAACCGCAAGAGCGAAAGTGCATGATGAAGATGCGTCGCACAAACTCGGCATTTACGACATTCAAAATGACACAAGCTATTTTGTTGATTTCTCTACTCTTCCCAACATTCGCAAAAAGCCGAAATATTTGACTGAAGTGTATGGAGATACATCCGATCTATACGACGAAGATCGAAAAATCATCATGCATGAGTTGATTTTCTCCGACAATGGGAAACGCAACATTCTCGACGTTAGAAGTTACGACAACAAAGATCGATGGATTGTCGAAGTCGATTTAAAAACAGGAAAAGTTCGCGTACTCGATCATCAGCACGATGAAGCGTGGATCGGTGGACCAGGCGTTTCTTATTGGAACATGGTCCCGGGAAATTTAGGCTGGATCGACGATAAAACGTTTTTCTTTCACAGTGAAGCGACTGGATACGCTCACCTCTACTCGATGGGAATTGACGCTTCGTCTCCAAAGCAGCTCACCAACGGAAATTGGGAAGTTCATGACGCCAAAATTTCTTCCAAAAAAGATCGTTTTTACATCACAGCGAACAAAAATCACCCAGGAAATCGAGGTTTCTATCATTTGATGATCAAAAGCGGTGATCTCATCCCGATTATGACGCTGGAGGGAAACCACGAAGTTTTCCTTTCTCCTGATGAGAAAAAACTCGCTGTTCGCTATTCTAGAAAAATCGATCCGTGGGAAGTATATCTCGCCGACAACAAGGAAGGAACAACTTGGAAGCAAATCACACATTCAACAACCGAGCAATTCAAGAACTACCCATGGCATTCTCCCGATGTGATCACTTTTACCGCTACGGATGGTGAAGATGTCTACGCGCGATTGTTCGAACCAAAAAACTCCGTAAAAAATGGTGCTGCTGTCATTTTCGTTCACGGTGCAGGATATCTTCAAAACGCACACAATTATTGGAGTGGATATTATCGTGAGTTCATGTTTCACAATCTACTTCGCGACAATGGATACACCGTACTCGACATCGATTATCGGGCAAGTAAAGGATACGGGCGTGATCATCGTACGGCTATTTACCGACACATGGGAAGTAAAGACTTGAGTGATCATGTCGATGGACGTCAATTCTTGATTGATTCCTTAGGAATTGACCCGAATCGAGTGGGCATTTACGGTGGATCTTACGGTGGGTTCATCACGATAATGGCCTTACTGAAAGAACCCGGAAAGTTCCAATGCGGAGCCGCCATTCGTTCGGTTACCGATTGGTTTCATTACAACCACGAATACACGTCGAACATCTTGAATTATCCTTCATCGGATCCAGAAGCATATAAACAAAGTTCACCCATTTATTTTGCAGACAATTTAGAAGATCATTTGCTCCTTTTACATGGAATGGTGGATGACAATGTGCAGTTCCAAGACGTTGTTCGACTCTCTCAACGCTTTATTGAATTGGGAAAAACAAATTGGGAGATGGCCGTATATCCTGTTGAGCCACATGCCTTCCGTAAAACATCTTCGTGGGTTGATGAATACCGCAGAATCTACCAACTTTTCAATGAAGAACTACTGAAATAATTGAACATGGAAATTAGAGAGCTTAAAACAAAGGAAGAAATGCTCGAGTCGTTTGACGTACTTCTCGAAGTATATCCAACGATGACGATAGAAGAGTACGATCGAGAATTAGACGTAATGATTCCGCACAATTACGGACAAGTAGTTGTAATGGACGGCGATGCTATTGCTGGCTTAACCGGTTTTTGGATTGGATCGAAATTGTGGTGCGGGAAGTATTTGGAGCTCGACAACGTGGTTGTAGCCGAGCGATATCGAAGCAAAGGCGTGGGAAAAATGCTCTTCGATTTCATGGAAGAACGCGCAAAAGAGGAAAAGTGCACCATGCTTGCGTTGGATTCATACACAACCAATTTTAAAGCGCACAAGTTTTTCTACGGACAAGGCTTTGCTCCCCGTGGATTCCATTTTATTAATATTTTGGATAAGACAAAGGTGAGGTGACTTCGACTCCGCTCTGCCACCGATGCATTGGACGAAGTCTAAGCTAACTATTTCATTGGACGAAATCTAAGCCAACTACCCCATTGAATAATTTAGAAGCGAAATTATTGGACAAACTGGTGGCTTCGGCTCCGCTCAGCCACCGATGCATTGGACGAAGTCGATGCCAACTACTCTATAAATAAAATCAATGTTAAAGCACTAAACGAAACTGGTGACTGAGCGGAGTCGAAGTCACCGATTTATTGGGTTGTATCAAAGTAAAATTACCACATTGAACTGGTGGCTGAGCGAAGTCGAAGCCCCAGCTTCAAGCATCCAACCAACACATTTCCCCGTTCTTCGTATCTTTCGATGAATAATCGTTGAATTCTTCAATATACGCCCGTATGAAAAAAATCCTTTTCGTTTGCTCCGCCAACAAAGACCGCTCAAAAACAGCAGATGATTATTTCTCGGAAAAATATCCCGACATTCAATTTGATTCAGCCGGTACCAACCTAAAGATTTGTCACAAAGAAGGAACGAATCCAATGACAGAAGAGTTAGCCGCTTGGGCTGATGAAATCATCGTAATGGAACAAAAGCATGCAAACCTCATCAACGAGCATACGGACAGAAGCTACGCCAAGAAAATTCGGATTCTTCACATTCCCGATCACTATAAATACTACCAAAAAGAATTAATTGAATTATTGGTGGAGAAAGTGAAATTTTAAGAAATCTGAAAAGAGATTGAACTGATTTCAATCATCAATTTTTCAATCTTTGAATTTTTGAGTTTTTGAATCTTTCAATTTACACATCCTTCAATCCTCCTTCACGCATTAAACTTGGAAATAATCTCCAAGAAGTCATCATTCTTAGTATTCCCCTTTGCCGAAAGCGTAAAGTGAACATCCGTTACGGTATTTCCATTAGGAACAGCTTTTCCATGCTCCGCGAAGAAGATATCTTCCACGCTGACCAAATCTTCGCCTTCAAGTGCGATCAGACAATTGCGCAAGGTATCTCCGATATGCTCTTCTCGCAAAAAGGATGGCTGACGAACACCGATCAATTTCATCGTCAAATTACAGAACTTGTCTTTGGAAAACTGAAATGCTTGTTTCATGGTATTAAGTTAGTAAAATAAACCATGCCATTTTCAATCTTATATCCTGTTCTATTCCTCACTCGGAGAAGTGAAAATATCCAAATTTACCACTAGGTTTCCTTTTACATCTTCCAAAACCACGGGACGAATACGCTCTTTTGCTTTATCTTGAGATGCCCAAGGATCTTTGGCAATATGTGGATCACCCATAAAGTATAATTGTGACACCAACTCTTGAGATGTGGGAGAAGTCACACGGAAATGAATATGCGCAGGACGGTATAATTTTCCGTTCAAGTATTTCCCTGGCAGTATCGTTTTGAAGGAATATTCTCCCGTTTTTGAGGTCGTTTGCACACCACGATGTCGGTATTCGCTCGAATCATTATCGTACTCACCTTCGGTGTTACAATGCCAAATCTCCACCAACGCATTTTCTACAGGAGTAATGCAATCTCCGCCCAAAACGCGACCTTTGATTTCAACAACTGAACCTTTTAACCCAGCAAAGGTTAAATCTGTTCGCTCTGGTGCATTTGCACGGTAAAAAGGTCCAAGAATATCACTAGACGTTGAACACTCACCAACGAATTCTCCTTCCCCTTCTCCTTCTTCAATTTTACCTGATTCTCCCTCAATTTTCACATGAGCGCACGCAGATATCGAAAATGCGGCGAGTGATGCTGTCATTAAAAACTTCTTTCTATCCATCTTTGATTCGTTTCGTTGTTGACTGTAGTGTACAACTATCTTACCAATTAGTTCATCTTACGTAAAGTAATCACCAGAGCCTCAATCGTAAGGGCCATTCGTTCAAAATCAATCGTGTCGACGGTGTCGGAAGATTTATGGTAATTTTTATTACGGTAAAACGCGGTATCTGTGAGCATAATCGCATCGTAGCCCAAATCCCAATAGTTTCGATGATCTGAAAAATCGATTCCCGTCAAATAACGTGGACCTGTGAACTTCTTTGTTCGAATACGATCTGACCGTTTGTATTTGCCAGAAAACTTTCGTGCGAATTCTCCTTTTTTGAATTTTCGCACCACCGTGATGTAATCGCCCTTATTGCCATAAAACAAACCCAAAATTTTCAGAGGGTATTCCTGTGATTTCTTCTCTGTGGAAAAATAACCAATCATTTCAAGGGATACCATCCCGAAGACCTCTACGTTCCGCTCATTCAATGATTCAGCATGCACGTAACTTCCCATGTATTGCGATCCGAAAAATGGTGGTTCTTCCAGTGTGTACGCCACAAATTCGAAACAATATTCTCCTAGGGTATCACCTTTCAATTGTTTAATAGCCTGTAATAATCCAACTACGCCCGTTCCGTTATCATCTGCACCTGGTAAATTTTCACATACATCATAATGCGCCCCGACAACAATACGCGGTTTCGTGGTGTCTCCCACCAATCCAACTACGTTGAAATATTCTTTATTTTGGATGATAAAATTCTGGCGGTACACATTGGGAGTATGCTTCTTGAATTCATTCTCTATGTACACCCCAACGGCATTCAGCGTAGCAGTGTCCTCGTACATACGAAATCCTTCACGGTTAACGATCGTATCCAATTGTTCCCGAATTTCCAGGCGAGATGTTTGTCCGAAAACAGAGAACACTCCAATAATAAACAATAGGTTTAAGGTAAATCTCATAGGTTAGACGTGTTCATTTTCAATTATTTTGCAACATAAGTATCGCTTCAACAATCGAATTTAATAGTATTTTTAGAGTTCAACTATCTCTTATGGCAAAAACACTCTTCTTATTCGCTTTTATCCTTCTTTCGGGAACCCTTCTCGCTCAAAACGAGCATTCTCGACATTGCTCGAAACGTGACGCTTTCGGTGCACAATTAAAAAGTGCCTCACTGTCGGTTTCGCAAATTTCAGAAACCGAACGATATGATGTTCATTTCTACGCACTCGATTTAGAAATGACGAATTTAAACACTGACGTGGCAGGAACCGGTGAAATCCACGGAACAGCACGAGAAGCATTGGACTCTGTTCTTTTTGAATTACACGATGGATTTACCATTTCCGAAATTCGATTAAATGGTGCTGCTTCACCGTACTCGCGTGTTGGAACAGCCATTAAAGTTCCTGTAAACATTTCGCAAGGAACAAACTTCGCGATTGAAATTGATTACAGCGGAACACCTCCAACAGGTGCATCTACGCCATTTGGCGGATCGGGAATGAGCAACGATTCTTCTCCAACGTGGGGAAATCAAGTAACATGGTCGCTTTCTGAACCTTTTTCAGCTTACGAGTGGTGGCCATGTAAACAATCACTCACCGACAAAGCTGACAGTTGTGCTGTAAAGCTCACTGTTCCCGATAATTGTATGGCAGGATCAAACGGTCTTCTGGAAGCGGTTGTCGATCTTGGAAATGGGACTAAACGCTTTGAATGGATGCACCGCCACCCAATTGATTACTACCTGATTTCAGTAGCTGTCGCGGAATACGTCGAATACAATGTATATGCCAATCCTACAGGTGCAGCGGCTCCAATTTTAATTCAGAACTTCATTTATGACAATCCAGCAACCTTAACTAATTTCCAGAATGATATTGATGAAACGGTAGACTTTCTCGAACTTTTCTCTGATTTATACGGGATGTATCCATTTGCTGATGAAAAGTATGGACACTGCATGGCGCCTTTATCGGGAGGAATGGAGCATCAGACCATGACGACTCAAGGCTTCTTCGTAAAATGGTTGACAGCTCACGAGCTTGGACATCAATGGTGGGGAGATAACGTTACTTGTGCCTCTTGGTCGGATATCTGGGTGAACGAAGGATTTGCTTCCTACTCAGAATACCTGATGCTGGAGAACTTGTATCCAAATGAAACAGCTTTCGACATGCAAGACCGTCACGATAACATCATGTCATCGCCTGGTGGAAGCGTTTGGGTGTTGGACAGCCTCAACGAAGGACGTATTTTTTCTGGTCGATTAACCTACGATAAAGGAGCAGCCATTGTGCATACCTTCCGATTCATTTTGGATGATGACGCTGCTTTCTTTAGCGCATTGCAAAACCTTCAAGTGAATTTTGCAGATAGCACCATGATTGGATTGGACGTAAAAGATGAATTCGAAGCGAGCTCAGGACTGAACTTAACCGATGCTTTTCAAGAATGGTATTTTGGAGAAGGATTCCCTACTTATTCGGCTCGTTGGAACACCGTCGGAAGCGATTTGGTTTTAGAAGTTTCTCATACCACATCCAGTTCTACTCCCACTTTTACCAATCCCCTGGAGATTCGTTTTTCCAGAACGGTTGGACCGGATACGACCATTCGCGTGGACATCGCATC
>JBFHGY010000166.1:0-6448 GCA_041582905.1 Crocinitomicaceae bacterium
CCTCTTGAGCAGATTCTTCAACGTTCAGACAGCCTGCCACCAAAAGCACAACGATACAGCAATAGATGATTACTTGTTTCATGGAATTCCGACTCAACGCGTTTACTTCCTCTTTTTCCTAAAGGAAATAAATAATTTTAATTTCGCAGCAGACCTTTGCCGAACCTTTCCCTTACCAAGTATTGAATGATTTTATGAAAAAGGCGCTACTCTTCCTTCTATTACTGTACTCTCACGTGACTTTGCTTGCTCAAAAATCGAGTAGAGTACAACAGGTAGATGATCTAATCACGCTATCCGATTCCATTTATCCAATTGATCTAGATAGAGCCATTCGCATTTTGGAAAAGGCAGATTCGCTTGCTCGAAAGATTAACTACACCGATGGTATTTTCAAGGCGAACCTCTATTTATCATCTTCCAAAAAATACCAACCACTAGAATCGAGAAAGTACCTGAAGAATATTGAATACTTGTTGAAAACGGCTTCAAAAACACAAAAGACCGATTATTATCTGTTTTTGGGGTACTCTCACAGTCGGCTCGGAGACAAAACAAGGGCACTCGAATACTACTTCAAAGCTGATTCGATTGCAGAAATATCGGATTCTCCCGAGCACGTTGCACGTGTGAATGACTACATCGCTAGTTTCTACTACAGCGAAAATGACTTCGAAAGAGCATTAGAATACGTTCGCGCGTCACTGGTGACCTATCAACAAATGAACAATGAGTACTCCGCCTTAAATACCCGTTTAAACATTGGCGTAATCTATGAGGAACTCAATCAAAAAGACAGTGCCTTATTATATTTAAATCAAGGCATTGCAGCGTCCAATAAAATCTACGGAAAAGACAACTCGTTCGCCTGCTACATCTACTATGAGATTGCCAAAGTTCATTTTAAGAGTTCGAACTATTCTTCTTTTCTCAAGAACATCAAAAACGCACAAAATCTCTTGACCGATAACGAGAATAGTATGAACGCTGTACTCATTTATGAGCTGTACGGAGATTATTATTTGGAAATTGGTAAGACCGAAAAAGGTTTGGAGTTTTACCAAAAAGCACATTCCATTGCGGAAGAAGGTCAGTCCTACGAATCCCAACTTATTCTTTCCAAGAAGATCACCGAGTACTTTCTGGCCAACAACCCACTGGCTCTTTCCTATTTCGAGGACTACATTCAGTTAAAGGACAGCATCGAAACGAAAGAAAAAGAAGTACTCAAGGAACAGCTGGTTGTTCAGTACGAAGTGCGTGAAAAGGACAAACAAAACGATCAGTTAAAACAAGACATTCGGATCAAGGAAGAAGAAATCAGTCGAAGAAATATTATTCTCGTAGCCGCGATTTTGCTCTCGCTATTTGCCATTCTCATCATCTTCCTTCTCTATAAACGAAAGCAGCAGAAAGCGAAATTTCAGTATTTAGAAGTGGAACAAAAGCTCCTCCGGACGCAAATGAATCCGCATTTTATCTTCAATTCATTGAACTCCATTCAAAATTATCTGTTGAATAACGAGACGGAAAAATCGGTGGTTTACTTGTCCAAATTCGCAAAGCTGATCCGAGGAATTTTGGAAAGCTCTCGTGAAGAATTCATTGAATTGGATGACGAAGTCGAACTGATGAACATCTACCTCGAATACCAGAAAATGCAAAGCGATCACCTGTTCGACTATTCCATAAAGTGTGACGAAGATCTACTTGAAGAAGGAATCAAATTGCCTCCTTTGCTCATCCAACCATTCATTGAAAACGCCGTGAAACATGCCTTTAGTGAGAAGAAGTCCGAAAATAGGATCTCTGTTGTGTACACCATGGAAGAAAACGATCTGGTTGTTATCATCGAAGACAATGGAAAAGGTTTCGATCCGAATGTATCACGAAATAGTTCGCATCAATCCTACGCGATTCAGATTACTCAGGAACGCATCCAGAATATTAACGCTATTTTTAAGCGCAAAATCAACTTTGAACTTTCCAGTGAGGAAGGAACGAAAGCTACATTCCACATCCCGCAGAACTAGTGTATGAGCATCAAAGCAATTATTGTTGACGACGTAGAAGATAACCGAGTAAGTCTCCTACGAATGATAGAGATCATGCGCCTCCATATTGACGTGGTGGGCGAATCTTCCACGGTGGAAGAAACCATCGAATTGGTCAACAGTACAGAGTTTGATATTCTCTTTTTGGATGTGGAGTTGGGAGAACGTAAGAGCTTCGAGATTTTCGACCGGCTCATTAACACCGACTTCAAAATTATCTTCGTTACGGCACATTCCAACTACGCCATCGATGCGATACGCCTCAGCGCTGTCGACTTTTTACTGAAACCCATCAACCCTGAAGATTTGGTTAGTGCCGTAAAACGCGTTCAGAAAGAGATCGAGAAATCTGATTATCTACGCGTGTTGGAAACGCTCAATTCGAACATCAACAGCACATCGAAAGAGGACAAAAAGATTCTACTGAAATCGCAAGATTCGATTAAAGTAGTCAAAGTGACATCCATTATCCGTTGCGAAGCTAATATCAACTACACGACTTTCTATTTTGTGGATCAAAGCAAACTGGTGGTTTCCCGACCCCTCAAAGAATTTGAACTCGTTTTGAAAGACTACGGTTTTTTCAGGCCACACAAATCACACTTAATCAACACCCATTTTATTTCCAGCTTTGAGAAGAAAGACGGAGGGCACATTTTGCTGTCTGATCACACCATGATTCCCGTGTCTACTCGAAAAAAAGAACAGCTTTTCGAGGTACTATCCCAATTGTGAAAATCGTTAAATCACGTATTCCCAACGTTAAATAATCTTCGCGTCTAGTTCAATCATCTAACCACCTTGGTTCGATTGAGCCCCTCTACTTTTGCCTAAAAATTCAACATGAAGGCAGGTAGATTTTTCATTCTTTTCGTTTTATTCCTCCATATTCCATTGATGCAACATGCACAAATTAAGATGGAAGCCATTCCAGGTGTGAGACCCTCGTCTGAAGATATTAACGACGTAAATAAACGCATTGAAACCATTCAATCGAAATTGGCATCACGCGATTACCGCTTTACAGCCATCGAGCAAGAGATTACCTATCTTGACGAGAAAGTTCAGAAGCTGAAAACCGCTTACAAGCGCTACAAAAAAGCAGCTGGGTGGGAAGAAGAAATTGCGAAAATGCGTGAGGAAGTCGCAGCCGTGAAAAAGGAAACCGAACTGTATCACCTCGTAAAAGACATTGAAACGCGTATTGCAAATTTGAATCAACGTATTTCTGCGCCCTCTTACTCTTTTGAGAATGCGGAAAAAGATGTAAAAGCAGCTCATAACAAATTGGTTTCATTACAAGAGAAGGAACCCACTTCGGATAAAATTTCTGGATTTGAAACTGAACTAGCGGAGATCGCTGCCACCATTCATGCAGACAATGTACACCATGAGGTTGATCTTTTACTTAAAAAAATCAATCCGTACATCGAAAGCTTCAATGCAGAACCCACCAACACAAGAGCCAGTGCGCTAATCGAATTATCGGGTGAATTCAAAGAAAAGTATGCAGCGTACTCAACCTTATCAGCCGAAAAACAAAACGAATCGATTCTCGCATCCATCAATGATGTGAACACATTTTACGAAACAACATTCGCTTCAAAAGCTGTGCCCATGGTCTCTGAGGAAGTATCGAACAAACTCAAAGAAGCCAAAGAAAACTACCTATTGGATCCGAAAGATCAATTAAAGAACACCATCCGCGGATTGGAATTGGCCGAGAACATGAAAGCATACCTTGGAACTACACAATTCGATGCGCAAATCGCTGAATTAACCGAACTAAAAACGACCATTGACGCCTACATTGCTGACGGAGGAGTTGAGAAAGCAAAATTGGAAGCCCAAATCATGAACAAACCCGTTGGACGTTTCCCATCCGAAGAAGCCACCATCAAGAAACTCTTAGAATCGCGCGATTACGGAACGGTTGTAGCCGTTTCCATGCAAGATGCAACATGGAGCACCACTTTGAATGACTTCGGTAGACCCGATTACAAGTCGAAATGGTTCAACGCGATTTGCCAAAAGGACGGGAAATGCTATCTGCTCAGCGGTTCGTTTCGAAAATCGTACGAAGGAAATGGGAAATACAATGCCGGTGGATTCTTCTATCACCCATTGAAAGGATATTATCCGATGAAAAATGAAATGAATTGCGATAACATCAACAAACGAAAATAACTGATCATTCATTCTTTACTGAATTACAATGAGATGATGAGTTTCCAATAAAGTAAATAACCAATCAAAAAAGTCAAAATGAAAAAAACACTAATGTTAATTTTTGCAGCAGGAGTTCTTGCGTCATGTGGAGATACTTCAGCTCTCGAAGACGAACTAACAAACGCAATGGATGAAGCCATTGAAGAAGCGAAATCCGTAGAAGAAGATTCTAGCGATGATTCTGCTGCTGCCGAAGATGATGGCACAGTCTATAGCGTATTGGAGTTTCACGAAATGTTTAGTGACGACGCGGCTAGCTTGAAAGGAAAGACAGTTACCATCGAAGGATACTACTTGAACTACAATTCACAAGATAATCAAGACGGTAGTAAGCAGTATATGCTTTCATTGTTCGCAGACGACAGCTTCGATTTCCAAGGTAAAAAAGTGTTCTTCATTATGGCTACCGACGATTCGAGTGAATTGAATAAGCTCACTCAGCGCTCAAAAGTGAAGATTACAGGGAAGGTGACTGGAGAGAAATTCTTTGATGATCCAGAACTTGAAGACGCAAAACTTGTGAAGTAATTTATTGACCAACTAATTAACAAACACCAAATCAACATGAAAAGAACACTTCTTTTTTTATTAGCAGCAGGGATGCTAGCTTCATGTGGAGATTCAGCTTCACTTCAGGATGAATTGACCAACGCAATGGATGAAGCTATTGACGAAGCATCTGCAGATGTGATGACCGTAGCCGAATTGAATAAAGCACTTGAGGAAGATCCTGAAAGCGTTATTGATCAAACAATCACCGTTGAAGGGTACTACTTGAACTACAATTCACAAAAATCGGATGATGGATTCGATTACTCGATCTCTTTGTACGAAGACGAGAGTTGTGATTTCAAAGGGCAGAAAGTATTCTTCTTCATGGATTACGACAATGCGGATGAGATGAAATCCATCCCTCAGAATTCGAAATTGAAAATTTCTGGTAAAGTGACAGGAGAGAAATTCTTCAATTCACCAGAAGTTGCCGATGCCAAAATCGTGAAATAATTCGCGAATAACTTTTCATTGGAAACCGTTGATCTTAGGATTGACGGTTTTTTTACGTGAAACTTTTCTCTGATCTTGGTTTAAAAAAACCCTTAATGCAATTCGCATTTCGGATGCATATTTGAGCGTGATTCTTCTGTTGAATGGCTGAACCAGGAAAAGCGGGACCACCTTCTGTAAAAAAACCACGAACAGAGTCGAATGCTCTTATTTCCGAATAACCTAATTCCTCAACATTAAGAGAAATTTCTTGATCTATTTTCTTGTGGAGATACTCAATTACAGCGCAATCCAATTCTCTTTTCAGTTTATCCTTGAATTGATCATGGGAGGAGTCTAAGTTTTCAGGTAACTTTTTCCCAGCTAGCTCCAATTCTGTCTTAAACAACTCGAAGTAAGACTCAAGTAATCCAATTGAACCACTGTCCAGAAGATCCAAACAATTATCCAAAGTTAGTACAGCTCCTACAACTGCGGCTTTCTTAATTTCACCTCTTTTTTCTTTATCCTTCGCCCATTGATATGCTCTAGCAATATTATTTTCCCAGAAATACATTCCATGACCTAACCAATCAAATGGCTTTTCACTTTTCAGGATTCTATTTGGAGAATTAACGAGCTTTTCCGCAACTTCAAGGTCACAACCATGAAAGCCTAACAGTAAATTAGGTCTTACGTTGTACATTATGCAGGCTTGAGTGCTTTATCTAGATTGGGATAATTGGAATTTTTACCTTTTGATGGAATAATCCCAGCCGATTTTAGAAAACGGGCACTCTCCGCTTGACTCTTTCTTTCCTTCTTGAGTCTTTCAGCGAGTTCCAATATTAGTTGCAGCTGTTTCTTATCCATGAGTTCACTCTATTACGCTTACTGGCAAATTTACTTCCAATTATTGAATATACGAAAAAATCGTGATTATGCCAAGTCATTCCTTATCCATATCACTTCACCCACAATACGCACAGTAACTCACGAACTGATCTTTGTTATGCGCAAACGGTACTTCCGTATCATAGACTCCTTCTAAAATGAGTTGAATGTAAGTCGGGAAATTGTCTAACATCTCTTCGAGATCCATCTTTTGCGTGTTGAGCGTAAAGGGCTCGTTGGCTTTTGATACAAAGGAAATGATACTCGATGTTGGAATAACGCCGTGC
>JBFHGY010000167.1:0-6427 GCA_041582905.1 Crocinitomicaceae bacterium
GTGCTTCAAGTGGGTTGGTTCAAAATCACAAAGCGAAAGTACGGAGAAGGTCGACGGATTTTCAGAATGGCACCGCTCCATCATCATTACCAGAAAAAAGGACTCCATGAAGCGAAAATTGTCGCGCGATTCTGGATCGTAGGGATTCTTCTTGCAGTATTCACCATCGTAACCTTGAAGTTGAGATAATGTCAACAGAAAAACGACATATCACAATTTTGGGCGCTGGCGAAAGCGGTGTCGGTGCAGCTGTTTTGGCGAAGAAAATGGGCTGGGAGGTCTTTGTTTCTGATTTCGGAACAGTGAAGTCAAGTTTTGCGCAAGAGCTGGATGAACTTGGTGTGAAATGGGAGCAAGGTCAGCACTCCATGGAGGAAATTCTCAAGGTGGAATTGGTGATCAAGTCTCCGGGTATCCCAAATACAGTTCCTGTAATGAAGGCAATTCAGGAGAAAGGAATCAAAGTGGTTTCTGAAATTGAATTCGCAGGATACTATTCCGATGCAAAAACAATCTGCATCACTGGGAGTAATGGTAAAACGACAACAACCATGCTGACGTATCACATTCTGAAAAAGGCAGGAGTGAATGTTGGTTTGGCAGGGAACGTTGGTGAAAGCTTTGCAAAGCAAGTGGCCGACGAAGAAACGAAACACGATTGGTACGTGCTCGAGTTGAGTTCATTCCAATTGGATGATATGTATGAGTTCAAGGCGGATATCGCGATGTTGCTGAATATCACTCCAGATCACCTCGACCGCTACGATTACAAAATGGAAAATTATACCGCTTCGAAATTCCGAGTGATTCAGAATCAAACCGAAGCAGATTGGTTCATCTACAATGCGGATGATCCGATCATTACAGAAACAATAAACAACATAAAAATCACCGCAAAACAAGCGCCTTTTTCATTGAAAAAAGAAATCGAGCTCGGTGGTTTCGCAGATAGCAAACAAATAACAATAAACATAAACGATCAACTCACAATGGGAATTCACGAACTAGCTTTGAAGGGTAAGCACAATACCCAAAACTCATTGGCATCAGGAATCGCAGCTCGCATCTTGGAGATCCGCAAGGAATCCGTAAGAGAGAGCTTAACTGACTTTGTCAATGTAGAACACAGATTAGAATTTGTAGCAAAAGTGCACGGAATTGAATTTATCAACGATTCGAAAGCAACGAATGTTAACTCAACATGGTTTGCATTGGAATCAATGGAACGACCAACCGTATGGATTGTTGGTGGTGTCGATAAAGGGAATGATTATTCTGAGCTCTACGAATTAGTAGCGGATAAAGTGAAAGCGATTATCTGTCTTGGGAAAGATAACTCGAAAATTATCGAAGCATTTAACGGTAAAGTAGAAACAATTGTAGAAGCAAGTTCTGCAATGGAAGCTGTGGCTTATGGTTACCGTTTGGCAAAGAAGGATGAAACAGTATTGTTGTCTCCGGCTTGTGCAAGCTTCGATTTATTTGAAAGCTACGAAGAACGAGGAAACGAATTTAAAAAAGCAGTAAAACTCCTATAAGATGCAAAAAGTAGAGCGATCATCAGCAGAACAATTAAAGCAAGCGAGAAAAGCGGGCTTAGAAGAAGTAAATAACAACGCGGCGCTTTGTCCTCACGGAAAAGTGGCTGGAATGGATGTCTTTTCGTGGGTAAACCCAGACATTGAAGCGTTGAATGCGATGATTGCCTCTATGCCATATAAAGTAATTTGGGCGGCAACGAGCGCACAAGCGCGAAAGTTATGGGAGTTGAATGGTAAAGGTTTGGAGCAAATTGAAACCTTGGTCATTTATGACTCTGGACAGGTGTTCACGGAAAAATGGTTCTCTTCTTTTGAGAATGTTTTGTGTGTGCAGGGAGCGGATCATGCGCTCATGTTGGTGGACGCTGTGCGTGCTGAAAAGCGTGCGTTTGTATGGACTTTGCCGCAAGATAATTGGACGGATATTAAAACTGAATTGGAGAACCATCTCCAAACGTGGAAATAGTGAATGGATAAAATTTTTCAATATTTAAAAGGTGATCGCGTTATTTGGGTGATCACACTCTTGCTGATGACATTTTCATTGGTGACCGTGTATAGTTTTGTCCCAATCCTTGTGAAAGTAGAGGGAGGAACACCGTTTAAATACTTGTTTAAGCACTTGATTTATGTGGGAATTGGGTTAGGAACGATGTATTGGATGCATCGTAAAGACCCGAAGTATGTTTCCATGTTGTCGAAGTTTGGGTTTTATCTTGCAGTGGCCATACTGCTGTTTACATTGCTCTTTACGGATGATGTCAATAACGCGAAGCGTTGGGTGAAAGTTCCATTTGTAGGCTTAACGTTTCAGGCATCCGACTTTGCACGTCTCGCATTGATCGTTTATGTGTCGAGATTGCTTGTGAAGAAGAAAGGAAAGTTGTCAGATTGGAAGGAGGGCTTCTTGCCTGTTGTTATTCCGATTGTTATTATTTGTGGGTTGATTGTAAAGGATAACTTCTCTACAGCTGCAATTTTGTTTGCGGTGAGTCTGGCAATGTTGTTTTTGGGTCGTGTTCCGTTCAGTAGGATTGCGGCACTAGTCGGTGGGGGCGTGCTGGCGCTTACGATGATCATTCTGGTGCATAAAGCTGCGCCTCAATTGAACTTGCTTCCTCGATACACTACGTGGGAAAATCGATTCTTTAATCATGTTGATGATAAAGAAAACGTGATTGAAAATGCTCAGGTAGCGAATGCTCAACTGGCAATTTACGAAGGTGGACCATTACTCGGTCGCGGACCTGGAAAAGGAAAGTTGAAAGGATTTATTCCTGAAGCGTATGCGGATTTTTACTTCGCAAGTTTTGTGGAGGAATTTGGGTTGATTTCCGCGGTGGTCTTGGTGCTATTGTATCTAATTCTGCTCTATCGAATCATGCGCATTGGATTAAATGCAAAGAATATTTTCCATACCTACGTCTGTATTGGCATCGGTATGCTGGTGATGAGTCAAGCGCTGGTCAATATGATGGTGTGTACGGGAATATTCCCAGTTACTGGGCAAAACATGCCTCTGTTGGCAATGGGAGGGTCTGCCATGATGATGACCTCGTTAAGCCTAGGGATAGTGCAAAGTATCGCTCGACAACAAGAAAAGGTGAAAGCAAAAATTGAAAAAACAGAAAATAAAATCAAACCCATCCTCGCAACAGAATAATCAATGTGTGGAGGGGTGGGGCGCTCGCGGTGCATTGAGCTTGTCGAAGTGAACCCCGTACTTCGTGGGGTGTTTCTTCCGGTGACTGAGCGGAGTCGAAGTCAGCGGTCGAAGTCGGATAATCGTAACGTCGGAATATCAGAAAATCAAACAAAATGATAAAAAGAGCTATAATTTCAGGAGGAGGAACAGGAGGACATATCTTTCCTGCTATCGCTATAGCGGATGAAATAAAACGTCGTAATCCAGACGCGGAAATCTTGTTTGTAGGAGCTGAAGGAAAAATGGAAATGGAAAAGGTTCCGGCGGCTGGATATGAAATCAAAGGTTTGCCAATTGCTGGATTCCAACGGAAATTCACGTTTTCGAATTTCTTGCTTCCGTTTAAGATCATCGGAAGTATGATCAAAGCACGTAAAATTGTCAAGTCATTCAAGCCGGAGGTGGCTGTCGGAGTAGGAGGATATGCTAGTGGACCGACACTGAAAGCGGCGACAATGATTGGTGTTCCGTCCATGGTTCAAGAGCAAAATTCCTTTCCTGGAAAAACAAACAAGATTCTTTCGAAAAGTGTTCAGACGATTTGTGTGGCGTACGAAGGACTGGAGCGTTTCTTCCCAAAAGAGAAAATTGTACTAACGGGAAATCCAACCAGACGAGATATGGTGTCTACCGAAGGTAAAGAGTCGGAAGGATATGAGTTCTATGGATTCGATCCTTCCAAAAAGACGGTATTGATTATCGGTGGAAGTTTGGGTGCGCGAACATTGAATGAAAGTGTAATTGCTAATCTGGATAAGTTGAAACAATCCGGAGTTCAGGTGTTGTGGCAGTGTGGGAAGTTGTATCATGATCGCTTGAAAGATGAATTAAAAAATACGGATCTCGGTTCGATTAAAATGGTGCAGTTTATCACGCGGATGGATTTGGCCTATGCAATTGCGGATGTGGTAATTTCTCGAGCAGGAGCGATCTCGGTTTCGGAGTTGTGCTTAGTGAAGAAGCCGACAATTTTGGTTCCTTCTCCGAATGTGGCAGAAGATCACCAGACGAAAAATGCCATGGCATTGGTGGAAAAAGATGCGGCTGTACTAGTGAAGGATGTAGAGGCGAAAGAGAAGATGATTGATCAGGTGTTAGCCTTGATTGAGGATGAAGAGAAATGCGGAGCCTTGAAGAAAAATATTGAGTTGATGGGGAAGCCAAATGCAACCGCATCAATTGTAGATGAATTAGAAAAATTGGTAAAATAAGTGAGTCAGGAAAAACGACATATTTCTTCGTTTAATCGAGCGTATTTCATCGGAATCGGTGGAATCGGGATGTCTGCGCTTGCACGTTATTTCAATAACAAAGGTTGGAAGGTTGCAGGGTATGATAAAACGTCGTCTCCAATTACTGAAGCCTTGGAGGAAGAGGGGATTTCTGTTCATTTTGATGATCTGGGAGAAGACTTACCGACGGATTTTTTAGATACTTCATCAACGTTGGTGATTTATACTCCGGCCATTCCGAAGGAAATGAAAGAACTCGTGTTTGTTCAGTCGGGTGGTTTTGTTGTGAAAAAACGTGCGGAAGTATTGGGGATGATCACGAGAGATTCCAAAGCGCTGGGAGTTGCTGGAACGCATGGGAAAACGACAACAAGCACCATGCTCGCGCATATTTTAAATGAATCGGATTTAGGGTGTAATGCGTTTTTGGGCGGGATTGCCGCGAACTTCAATTCTAACTTTGTTTCGCATCCAACGAGTGAATGGACGGTGGTAGAAGCAGATGAGTTTGATCGCTCTTTTCTTCAGTTAACTCCGTTTGCTTCGATTGTCACTTCTACTGATGCGGATCACCTGGATATTTATGGCGACAATTCAGAATTCTTGGAAGGGTTTAAGTCGTACGTTAACTTGATTGACTCGAACGGATATACGATCCTGCATAAAGATGTAGAGGTGAGTGCGAAGAACGAAATTCGTTATGGTTTGGATGGGGATACAGATTTTTCTGCAACAAATCTTCGTGTAGAGAGTGGTGCTTTTTTGATGGATGTGAAAACGCCAAAGGAAGAATGGATGGCGGTTGAGTTGGGGATTCCGGGAACACACAACGCGGAGAATGCATTGGCGTGTATCGTCTTGGGGATTCAGCTAGGCTTGTCTGAAGAGGTTTTGCGGGCAGCATTGAAGTCATTCAAAGGAGTGAAACGCCGCTTTGAATACCAAATTCGCACAGAAAAGCAAGTCTATATTGACGATTACGCACATCACCCAACGGAAATTAACGCCTTGTTGAATTCGGTGGATTTGATGTATCCAAATAAACGAGTATTGGGCATTTTTCAGCCGCATTTATTCTCGCGTACACGCGATTTCTTTAGTGATTTCGCAAAAGCATTGAGTCGATTGGATGAAGTGGTACTCCTGCCTATTTATCCTGCGCGTGAGTTGCCGATTGAAGGAGTGACGAGTGAAGCTTTATTGAATGAGGTGAAGGCTGAAAAGAAGTCGGTGCTGTCTCCCATGGAAGCAATCAGCTACGCTGCGGAATCGAATTATGATGTCATTCTCACCATTGGAGCGGGAGATATTGATCGAATTGTATCACCATTAAAAGCAGAATTGGAAAAGCATGGCTAAATGGGTGAAAATAGCGTTATGGAGTCTTTTCACGATTGGCGTGATTGTCTTGCTGGTGATGGTTCGTTCCATTCAGAACGATCGCGTCTTGGAAGAGCCAGAAATCATTGTAGAGAAAATCGGAGAAGATCCCTTTTTAACGGAAAATGAATTGCTTGAAAAGCTGGAGTTGGAAGGCTTGTTTCGAAAAGGAATGCGTCGTGAAGACTTGAAACTTGAGGCGATTGAGAATTATATTTCGAATATTTCGCAGGTAGATGAAGTGAAAGTGTACACGCAAATTGGAAACGCATGGCAGATCAAAGTGAAGCTGAAAAGACCGGTGATTCGCGTGTTCAATAAGTACGGTGAAAGCTTTTATTTGGATGAAGAAGGAGTGATCGTGGAGACGACGCCTTCACATACCGCTCGAAGCATCGTTGCAAGCGGTGAGATTTTTGATCGAATTGACGGAGAATCAGTGCCTGACATTATTAACAACGACTCTTTGATAAGTATTCGAAAGCTAGATGATATCTATCGAATTTCCAATTATGTTTGCTATGATCCCTTGTTCCGTTCTTTGATAGGGCAAATTTACCTAGATAAGA
>JBFHGY010000168.1:0-6423 GCA_041582905.1 Crocinitomicaceae bacterium
AATACAACAGACAAATGGCGAGAGCGAGAAGTTCGGGATGGAATCGATCAGCGTTTTGATGATAAGAATGTGGTATTGCTCGAATTGAAAGGAAACCGACAAGGAATCGGAAAATCGCATGAGAGTCAACCTTTTGATGATATAGAAGTGCCTGTGTTTAGCGGAGACCGAGTGGTACTATTTACAGATGGCTACGTGGATCAATTCGGAGGAGAGGCCAACAAGAAATTTAGAAACAGTCAATTGCGAAGAGTATTAATTGATAATATGTCACTCTCAGCAAAGGAGATCGAGGGCGTTTTGGTCGATACCATTAACAATTGGCGACAAGAAGAGGAGCAAATCGATGATATTTGCGTGATGGTAGTGGATATCTGATTCATACCTAATACGATCTTGAACACGGAATGTTCATTCAATCCCCAAATCTTGGATTGACAATGCTATTATGAATCGAGCCGAAAGTATAACTCACACCAGTGCTTGCCCAAAAACGATAGCCCGTTTGTAGTTGGCGTTGACTCAATAAGATGTCCTCTTCGCTTGCATCACCCAGGGGCAATGAAATTTGATCGTGAATCAGTGCAAGGTTCCCTGAAATTCTCCACGAAAACCCCTTAAACAAACGAAGATTTAGAGAAGTCCAAAAATTTAATCGGTTGATTCTGGCATCGTGAAAATAATGCGAGCCGTTCACGGAACTCGCTACAGATCCCCATTTCTGCTGAAACTCGGCTGCAATTCCTAAGTTGTGAAAGAAGAGTGTCTCCTCTGTCCGATTGTAAATCGTTTCTTCGTGATACGTATTATGCCGAACGCCTGTTTTGTACACAAATCGAATTTGACGATTCGTGGATTCAGCGTACGGAAACAAATTGTATTCCAGAGCAGGAGTGAAGGTCGCATTCACACGATAATTATCAAATAGGGAAGAGTAGGTGCCAGCAAAAGCCCCAACAGAGAAATGATCCGAAATACTCTTCACGGCATTGGCGTCAATCCAAGTAGATTTGCGAATGCTCACAACGGTGTCATCTTCGAAATAGTAATTCCCTCGATTGTGATTGGTCCAAAAGCTCGTTTGGATTTTCCAGTCCTCCGTAATTCGATCCACATTGAACCCACCGCTAACGCTATAATAATTGTGCTGTTTTTCTCCGTTTAGCCAGCCGTTGGCATTGATGCGAAAAACCCAAAAATCCCATTTGTCTTCTTCTACTTCCGTCGAAGTATTTTCAGTTCCAACAAAGTTGAGCGAGATTTGATCTTCGTAGCCGCGCTCAATCATATATTGAACCAACCCCAGCTCGATCGTGCGAATCTGTTTCCGTCGGATTTCATCCTGAGTGTTGTTCAAATCCGTAGACATGGATAAAGTGTCATCCATTCCAGCGAGATCATTTTGACCATAAAAGAAAAAGGTGTACATGTCTCCACCGCTTCCTGTGTTTTGACTCACAAGACGAATGTGCACATCCGAAAGAAGACGGTCGCGCACATAACTTAAATTCGTTACTTCTTGTCGAATGAAATCCTGATCGCATGACTGACAATCGATAAAAACTTTAAGTTGGTTCGGATCGGCCTGAGAAAAGGAAAGCAATGAAAATAGGCTCATTATCAAAGTAAGGTGAAGTACTTTCATGTGTCATTTTTGGTAATAATTCAACGCAAATAAAAGGATTTAGTAACAGGCGAATATGGATTTTGTGTTAAAAACAGTAAATGATTGTTAACAAGAAAATCTTAACAAATGTGAACGTGTAAATGAACGGGAATAATTTTTTTTCAGATGATTGATGTGTTGTTTTAGAAAAAGTATTTAACTTTGACCAAACGTTCAGTCAAAAAAAGATGCCAAGAACACCAAAACAATTTGAAGCCATTCGATCGGAGAGAAGAGAACACATCTTGCAATCTGCATTGAAGGTATTTGCAGAAGATGGCTATCACAATGCGTCGATCAGCAAAGTGAGTAAAGCAGCTGGAATTTCAAAAGGCTTGATGTATAACTATTTTGAAAGCAAGGAGGAATTATTGCAAACCTTGATCGGCGATTATTTGGATGAGGAAAACGCCAAGGTGGTCGCTTTGTTAAAGAAGCCGTTCACTAATGAGGTATTTGCCGATCTTATCCGGCTCTCGGTGGAAGTGCTAAAGGAGAATCCACTGCAATGGAAGTTGTACATGGATATGGCGAATCAACCTGAGGTTCGCGAAATTGTGCAGGATCGCTACGTAGAATCTCAAATGCTCTGGATTGAAAAATTGACAGCGTTTTTTACCCAACGGAAAGTCAAAGATCCGATGACAGAGATTCAATTCTTTGCCAGCACGATGCTAGGAATGAAATCATCCTACTTGATGGATCCGGTCAATTTTCCTATCGATGAGGTAGAGAAACGAATCATTAACATGTTTATTAACTGAAGAAGATGAAAGCAATAGAAATACACCAACTAAATAAGCACTATGGCGACTTTCATGCGCTCAAAGATGTGACCATTGAAGTAGAAGAAGGAGAGATTTTCGGCTTTGTCGGTCCAAATGGTGCTGGAAAATCAACAGCTATCCGAAGTTTACTGGGACTTATCCAGATTACTTCAGGTTCCACCAAAGTGTTTGGAATCGACAGCTTAAAGAAAGGGGCAGAGGCTCGTGCTCTGATTGGTTACTTGCCCTCAGAAGTACATTATTATGATGAAATGACATCGCGAGAGTTATTGGAATATTCAGCACGTTTCTATGAGAATGCAGACCTCAATAAGATTGATACGCTTGCGGAATACTTTCAACTTGATTTAAACAAGAAAATCACGGATTTATCATTTGGAAACAAAAAGAAGTGTGCGATTATCCAAAGTGTGTTGCATCAGCCTAAATTATTGATTCTCGACGAGCCTACGTCTGGACTTGATCCACTCATGCAGAATCGATTTTTCGACTTAATGGAAGAGGAAAACAAACGTGGAACGACCATCTTCTTCAGTTCACACATCCTCTCTGAAATACAGCGGATGTGTCACCGCGCAGCTGTCATTCGCCAAGGTTCAATTTCTGCGATTGAGGATATTCAGGTCCTGCTGAAAAAGCAAATGAAGAAAGTGAGAGTGGTGTTTGCGACATTACCAGAGGATACATCATTGCCAGAGGGAGCGCAACATCCGAAATGGAGAGATACCAAATTGCAGTTTGAGTTTGTTGGACCTGTTGATCGATTGGTCGACTGGCTTTCGAAGCATGATTTGCATGATGCAACGCTGGAAGAACCAGACTTGGAGTCCATTTTCATGAATTACTATCAACAATAAACGACGAGAGATGAATACGAATTTGTTCACAAAAGAATTAAAACGCAATCGAAAGAACCTGTCTATTTGGTCAGCAATTGTACTTGGTTTCACCTTGATGGTAACAGCAATTTTCCCATACATGGCAGAAATGGGCGACAGTATTACCGTTTTGATGGATAGTATTCCACCAGAGTTGGGCAAGGCCCTTGGCATGGACTCTGAAACGTGGTCGAGTATTCTAGGATTTTACAGCACGTACTATGGAGTGTACATCATCGTGTTGGTCAGTATTTTTACTGCTTCAACAGGTGCAACGATCATATCCAAAGAAGAAAAAGACGGAACCTCAGAGTTTTTATTGACGCGTCCTATTTCGAGAAAAACGATCGTTTTAACCAAGATTGCGTCGCTTTATACGCTCACCTTGATTATTTTCCTGATTCAGGTATTGGTGGCGTTCATTGCCATCAATGCATTCGCGGTGCAATCCGTAGATTGGGGAGTATTCGCACAAATGCACATTTCGGGATTGATTTTAGTCCTGTTTTTTACTGCGGCAGGAGTGCTCATTTCCATGTTTGTAACACCTAAAAAGAACTTCATGGGAATTGTTGTCGGGCTAACTTTTGGAACCTACTTCCTCAATGCTTTGGGCAAATCGGCCGATGCGGTCAATTGGATTTCCTACATCTCTCCGTTTCGTTATCTCGAAATAACGAAAGATCCAACTGTAGAATTCAATTATTTAGGAGCACTTGTTTTAGTTGGTTTATCCGTAGGAATGTTACTCATTTCCAGTCGAGTGTATGGAAAGAAGGATATTGCTGGGTAGGGAGACCTGAAGTGATTTCTTCACAACAACTTCATGTTTATTTTGCATGATGCGATGTTTTTTATGTATCTTGAAATGCGTTTGACGGTTATTCGAATCCGTAAACGACCAGAGCTTAACTCCCACCTTTAGTTTGTTGTCACTTTGTGTATTCAAACGTCTGTTCGTGGTTGTTTGCTCGTAGATTCTTTTGACTGATCATTGACGAATTTATATTGGCTTTAAAAGAACTACAATGGCATCGCTTAACCCTATATCTGGAACTCTGGGAGTTCAGAATGCATCTCATTTATTACGTCGGGCGACATTCGGCCCCACTTTATCGGACATGCAACTCTTTTCTGGGATGACCGCTACGGCAGCTATTCAAGAGTTGTTGTTACCTCAAACTCCACCGGATTTACCCATTGATTATTTAACAGGAACCGATTGGGTGTATCCCAACACTTTTCATCCGAATCATTCGACATCTACCGTTTGTCGTTTCACAAGTTCATGGTGGATGGAAAACATGCGTGCATCTGGAACCAATCTAACGGATCGAATGGTTTGGTTCTACCATACGCATTTCCCGATGATCCTCTCTCGAATTCAAAATCGACCGCAATTTGCATTGGATTACTTGCGCTTGTTGCGATTCTATGCACTGGGGAATTATAAAGATCTAGCGAAGGCCATTTGTATTGACAATGCAATGCTGATTCACCTAGATGGGAACCTGAATGTGAAAGGAGCACCACAAGAGAATTTTGCACGCGAGTTCCTGGAATTGTTTACCGTAGGTAAAGGACCGCAAGTTGGGCCTGAAGATTATACGAACTTCACCGAAACGGATGTAAAGGCACTGACAAAGGCACTCACAGGGTGGGGAATCGATGCGACGTACCAAACAATTGATCCCGTTACAGGATTGCCAACCGGAGAGGTCAAGAACAATCAGGCAACTTCCACGAGACACGACGTGACGGATAAGCAATTTTCCGCGGCATTTAATAATACAGTGATTCAAACAACGGGTGTGACGGGATCTAACGCAACCATTCAAGGGGTGTATCAGGAGTTGGATGACGTAATCGATATGATTTTCAATTCGCCGCATACCGCAAGAAACATTTGTAGACGAATTTACCGACAGTTCGTGTATTTCGATATTACCAACGAGATCGAAACGGATATTATCGAACCGTTAGCAACCATTCTAGAGCAGAATAATTTCGAAATCGTTCCCGTGTTGGAAACCTTGTTGGCAAGTGAACATTTCTACGATATCGACAACGGAATCACAGAAGACAATAACATCGGAGCCATTATTAAATCACCTGTTGACTTAGTAGTTGGGACGATGCGTTTGTTTGAGTTAGACATTCCCGATAAAACAACTGACCTCGAAAATCATTACGAATTGTATCGACAGTTGTTGTTTCACATGGACGCACAAGGCTTGGATTTCTTCGAGCCGTATGATGTGGCTGGATACGATGCGTATTTTCAAGAACCTGGATTTCATCGGAATTGGATTTCGTCCAACTACCTCGCGAATCGATACAAGATTGCCGAGTTTCTGATTGATGGTTTGGAAAATAGTGCAGGAACCGTACTACTCCAGCTGGATATTGTCGATTTTGTTCGAAATAACTGCACCAATCCATCCGATGCTGATTCACTCATGCAGGAACTCACGGCATGGATGGTGCCCATGCAATTAACTACAGATCGATTCAATTTCTTCCGAGACGATATCTTGTTGGAACAGTTGACACCAGCCTTCTGGACCACAGCGTGGGACAATTACATATCGACCAACAACGATGCCACGGTGCGCGTGCAACTGGAGAAATTAGCACTTGCCATGATGCAATCACCAGAATATCAACTTTTTTAAGCGAAATAGTATGAACAGAAGAGATTTTACACGACTCACAGCCCTCATGGGAACGGGCATGTTGCTAAAGCTCAATGGTGTTCCGCTTTTCGCGGCACAAAAGCAGAGTTTTTTGAATGACATTGCCATGAAAAGTTTAAACGATCGCGTCATTGTGCTGATTGAACTTCATGGAGGAAATGATGGACTCAACATGGTGATTCCCATGGATCAGTATGGAAATTACTACAACCTCCGTCCGAACATTGCGATTCCTCAATCGGGACCAAGACAATACATACCACTCGATCTGACTTTGTCCGACAACAAAAAAGTGGGACTTCACCCTGATATGGTCAGTGCCAAAGCGATGTACGACAATGGGCACATGGCGTTGATCCAAAATGTGTCGTACGAAAACAACAATGCTTCGCATT
>JBFHGY010000169.1:0-6385 GCA_041582905.1 Crocinitomicaceae bacterium
AAATGGATCGATTGATTTTTCTTCAATGTCTACGGGAGTGTACATGTTGAAGATTTCTGATGGGATAAAAACAATCACACGAAAAGTGGTGAAGAAATAAACCCTAACCCTATACAAATAAAGCGGGACGCTATTTCCGAATTCAATCGGAACGCGTCCCGCTTTTGTATTTAGATACTACGTGGATTTAGTACACGATGACTTTCTTCACGATTGAGCTACCCATGGTTTGAATTTCCATGAGATAACAAGCCGCACGAATCGATCCTGTTTCCATTTGGAACTCAACGAAGGAACCTGTGTCGAAACGAGAGGCTTCGCAGATTACTTTTCCGCTAAGATCCATCAATTTGAATTCTACAGGCGAACCGTTGGAAAGGTAGGAAATGTTGATTCCATTCCCAGCTTTGATGGGATTTGGAGCAATAACCAATCCAAGTTCCTCTTCCAACTCTGAAACAGAAAGTACCCCCGAAATGTTGATATTGTCGATGTACAAGTTTCCTGAATAATCAGAAGCAGTGTACTCGAACTTAAACACGGTTGCATCATCTTGAGCATTCGGCGTGTAGACGAAGCTCGCAGTTTTCCAATCTTGATCCGTGTCTGGGAATGCGTCCTGATATCCTTCATATCCCATCGAAACTAAGTCTGATCCAGAAACTGTTTTTCTGAGCGACCATGTTTGTCCACAGTTTTTCGAAACATACACTTTCAACACTTCTTCAATATCATTGACGTTTGCTGCATTTGTTCCACACGCATAATCGAACGAAACAGTGACATCAGTCGTCGTTGTCAGATTAATTGCTGGCGTGATCAATTCGTCTTTATTTCCTGCCAAACGGTTGTAGTAATTTCCTTCATCAGAAAGAGGGAAATACATCGTATGGTTGAAATAATTGTTCAGCTTGTAGCATCCGGAAGAACTTTTTCCATTTCCATTCGGAGCGAAACGAGCATGATTGTACTCGTAGTTCACCACACTGAAGAGATCGAAATCGGACTGTGATTCGAAGTCAAACGTGGTGGGACCAACATATTCGGGCCACGGATTTCTCACATAAATATAATCCGTAAGCACTTTTGTATCTGTCCCAAACGCATTTGTCACCTCCAATTCCACCGTTTTATACCCAGCTGTGGTAAATTGGACTGTTGGCTGTGCATCCGTGCTCGTAATGGTATTTGCTCCATCATGGAATGTCCAGATACGGCTGTCAACATCTCCATTGAATGAATGATCTGTAAACGTTAACGATTCACCCACACACGTATATCGTCGCTGAGCGTTGAAATCTGCAATGGGCGCACATTCCGATGGATAAGTCACGTCGATTCCTGTAAAACTTGCATTTTCGGATGTGATCAATTGGTTTCGCTGTCCAGGATTATCCTGAAGTGAATTACGCATGATGGATACCTGATCGAGGGTGAACATACGAGAACAGTAGGAATAATCCATGTAGTTCTGAACGTTCTCGATCACGCCAGGATTACATTCGGAAAGTGACAAATCACAGTTGAGGTTAGACCCTTTCGTTTGGGGCGTATCCGGCACACCGTCGTCTCCACAAGCGACACCTGGTTCGTTTGTGCTTCCCCAAGGATGAGGTAAACCGAGGTAATGTCCTACTTCGTGGGTAAGGGCACGTGAATTATATGGAGAACCCGTGCCGATTGATCCGATATAGTTGTTCAAGATGATGATTCCATCGCGGAAGAACGCCATACCCTCAACGGCTGTGGGGTAGTATGCGTATCCAGCGACGCCATTTTCCATTTGCTCAACGACCCAAATGTTCAAGTAGCGAAAACGTGGCCATTGATTGAGTTTGGAGTAATCATCGCCTTGAAAAGCCTCATGAGAATAAATGCGATCGATCCCGTTGGTACAGTTTCCATCTGGATCTTTTGTCGCCAACCTGAATTCGATTTCCACATCGCCGTACACAGGTTTGAATTCAGGAATTACATCGGATGTGTCGCTGTTCATAAGACGAAAATCGCGATTTAAGATTTCCACCTGATCCAAAACCTGATCGTCGGAAATGTTCTCGCTTCCGTAAGTGTGTAGGATGTGAAAGACAACAGGAATTGTCAATACAGTGGACTTGTTTGTACTGTTTGAAGGATTCGATAATCCATTCAGAATTAAATTTTGATGATCGATTTCGAGTTGCGGATCTTCAGCGTATAACTTCTGCAGTTTTTGTGTCAAACCACAGGAATACGTGTCTTGAGCTTTTGCAGAAAAAAGGCATAGCGATACCATCATCGAAACAATAAAGTTCAATTTTTTCATAATTAAGTTGTTTGTTTAGTAATAAAATCACCTGCGTTGATAGCAGTGTGAACCATGTTTTTGAGTTATCCCAAGCAATGGCGTTGCGGAGGTGGAGAGTGAATGGTGAGGTGTGGGTTCGACAAACGAACTATGTAATAGAAATGATCTTTTCGGTATTGTTGAAAAGTGCTTAATCCGTTTTCAGAATACGTGAATGGTTCTTTGATGAACGGGTGGAACATGAAGTGGAGTGAAACGCTATTCGAATGGGAGGTGTCTGGATTCTGAACATTCATCGCTTTTGCAAAGCGTATTTCCATTTTCTTCTCGACTATATCCTCGTAACAAATAATGTAAACACTGTCGTTGGATTGAGAGAGTTCGACAATATCATACAGCGCGCCATTTCGCTCGTATTCTTTATTGGGGCGTCTCCATACAAAATGATCAAATTCACTTTGCGATACGACCTGACGTTCATACTTTTTGTGTTTGATCACACGTGCGAGTTGCATGTCAATGTGATGGTGATGAATGCGTTTCAAAGTGGAATACACTGCAAAGAATCCCACCAAGTTGATCAGGAATGCTCCAATGAGAAAAAATGATATGAAAGGTCTAGACGACATTTTCGCAAACGTGTTTTCATGCAGTAATTCAGTTTTAAATTACGCTTTTCAGCTTGCTCGCGAAAGTTTTGTCCGTTCGAATGAGTTAACGGTTAGATGTATTGATTTACCTGCACGTTTTCGAACTCGGGCTTTTAGGAAGTTTCGGCTATTTTCTCACCTCTTCTGCTCCTTTGAGCACTTTTTCCTTGAGGGTTTGCATGTAGTTGAGCAAACGATCAAGCAAGGCAGGATCGGAAGAACCAATAATTTTTGCGGCAAGGATTCCAGCATTCTTTGCTCCGTCTAATGCAACTGTAGCTACGGGGATTCCTCCTGGCATTTGAAGGATGGACAAAATACTGTCCCACCCGTCGATGGAGTTACGGGATTTTACAGGAACACCAATTACAGGTAGTGGTGTCATTGAAGCGGTCATTCCTGGGAGATGCGCTGCTCCACCTGCTCCAGCGATAATCACTTTGATTCCACGTTTGTGAGCATTTGTTGCATAGTCGAACATTTTCTCAGGTGTTCTGTGCGCAGATACGATATCCAATTCATACGCTACACCCAATTCGTCCAAGATGTCAGCTGCTTCTTGCATCACCGGAAGATCCGATGTGCTCCCCATAATAATTCCTACTTGTGCCATTTTCTTAAGCTTTGAACAAAGGTAAGGAATCTACTTGATCGACGGTTTCATGGTCTTCCAAATTTGTGACTCCCCAATTTTCGAGTTCATCATCGCTCCATAATTCTGGGAAGAAAATACGGCGTTGATAACGAGGGTGCATGTACTTCTGCCAGGCTGATCCTCCTGTTGCTTCAGCGACTTCACCGCTACTCGTGAGGTATTTTTGCGCTGTATTCAAGTGATGCATAACCCATTTCACGTTAACAGTGTGATCATAGTGACGCATCGCATTTACCAATTCAACATCTTGTTGGTCTTCCTTCGGAAGCATTTTGAATTTCGTCCAAAGGTTGATGGTGTTATATTCCTTCATGAAGGCAATGAACTCATTCGTGTATTTCTCTTCGAAGTTCTTCAAAAGAGCACTTTTCTCACCTGTTTTGTGATCAACACCTGCTGCTTGCCAATAGAGATTTGCCATGGCGTATTCGTAAGGAGTGTCGCGATTGATGGTTTTTCGGACACGATAGTCAATTAAGTTGATCAACTCCGTAGAAGCGAATTCCACTTTACGGTATTGAGCACTTTGGAATCCACTTGCTGGTGTTAATGTGTCTCTAAACTTCATGTACTGATCCACATCCATTCCCTCTCCCATGATAGAAAATGAATTTGAGAGCATGTCGAAATAACGACTAATTCTGGATAAATGCTTGGTGAACTTTCCTGTCGTTATGGCGTCGTCGTGTGATACTTGATCAATCTCCCATAAAATCATTTTGAATAACAACTCGTTGATCTGATGGTACATAATGAACACCATTTCATCAGGTAGCTCTGTACGCTGGATTTGTAATCCAAGGAGGGCATCCACTTGAATGTAGTCCCAATAAGTAATGGGTTCGGAGTGCAATAATCCTGAAAGATAAGTATCAGGGTTTTGTCCCATTGCCTCATACTTGGCAACAATCGCGTCGATCAGTTCTTTTCTATTCATGAGTATTAATTCAGTGAGCCAAATGTAAGGAATTCATTTTTGCCGATTTATGATGTTGATCATATTCTAAAGTTGTGCTTTCCTCAGGAATGTTCTCTTGGTTTGAATTTGTTGGAGAAATGACGTAAATTTGTAATCTAATTTACACTTTATGTTGATTACATCTGTGATTTCATATTCGGATATTGTAAAATAGATAGTCAGTTTTAGTTGACTATCACCATTCTATACTTCAGGTAATAATCTGAAGCATTACAACACATTTATAGTTAAAAAATAAGCACATCTATTGTGATCTTTTTGGTATTCCATTGATCTGCGAATACTGAAATAGCTTAGAATAGTTCAAAAAACACAGAATATGAAATTACAGGATTTCGGATATAACGATAAAATAGAAAAACATAGGATTCAGAATAATTTGACGGCGTTTGACGTGGGGAGAATTATTTCGGAGCATAAAGAACGATACATTGTCAAAACAGAAAAGGGAGAATTTGAAGGTGAAATCACAGGAAATTTGAGGTATACTGCACATTCTCGGGTAGATTTTCCAGCTGTAGGAGACTGGGTCGCTATTTCTGAATATGACGACGATAAGGTTCTAATACATTCCGTTTTTCCTAGGGAAAGCACCATTGAAAGACAGGCAGTGGGTAAACTCGGTGAAAAACAAATGATCGCTACCAACATTGACTCTGCCTTCATTGTGCAAGCAGTTGACCGAGATTTTAATATCAATCGCATAGAGAGATACCTTACAATTTGTAACACTTCCAATGTGAAACCAATCATCATTCTTAATAAAATTGACTTGATAGAAGATGATCTTTTATCTGATTTGGTTTCAAGCGTAAAGGAAAGAGTGAAGCAAATACCAGTAATTGCCATCAGCAATGAATCTCAAATAGGAATTGAGAAATTGAAAGAATACATCGTGAAAGGCAAAACCTTCTGTTTGTTGGGTTCCTCTGGGGTTGGAAAATCAAGTCTTTTAAATAACCTCTCAGGTGCGCAATTGATGAAAACAAATACGATTAGCTCCAGCACGAATAAAGGGCGGCATGTAACGACCCACAGAGAGTTGGTTGTTCTTGAGAACGGTGGAATTGTAATTGATAATCCTGGCATAAGAGAAGTGGGGATCGCAGATTCAAGTGAAGGGTTAGATAGAACATTTCAAAGAATAATCCAGATTTCAGAAGATTGTAAGTTTAAAAATTGCAGTCATACAGTAGAAGTTGGTTGTGCCGTTAAATTGGCGATTGAAAATGGAGAGATTGATCCATCGCTCTGTGAGAATTATCTGAAAATGATTCGAGAGAATCAACATTTCGAATCGACAGTAGCAGAGAAGCGGAAAAAGGATAAGAAATTCGGAAAAATGGTCAAAGAGTTTAAGAACCTCAAAAAAACGAATCGGTACTAAACGCTAGAGTGGATAATAGCGGTTTGAACTTACGTTCAAACCGCTATTTTTAGTAAATCCACGAAGCCATATTGATTGAGCAATCAGAATTCAATTGTTCAGGTACCAATCAGGTAGAAATACGCAATTAATTTCAAGGAATCCGCTATATCTTCGCTGTATGGCGTTTTGCGACGCGAAATATTAACCACTATTTAAACTATTTACACGGATATGGGATGGAAATTAAATAAAAATGGAGTGACACCTAGAGTCCAATTAACGCGATCTGAACAACAAAACTTGAATACCTTTATGAATGCTGTTCGATCGAATATGGACCCAAAGAAAGCGGCAGATTTATGGGATTCGAATTTCAAAAATCTCTTCAGAGATCAGTATCAAATTCGTTTATCTCAAGGGAATAGAGCCACGTTCGAAGTGGATT
>JBFHGY010000170.1:0-6346 GCA_041582905.1 Crocinitomicaceae bacterium
CTCTACGATTCAACCAAAACAGCGGCACAGCAGATTCCTGCAAAGAATCGTTTCAGTTTCTTGGGAGAATACAAATCATCGATCTCTTCCGATATTCCATTGAACGCTTTGAACGTTCCTGAAGGAGCCGTTACGGTGACGGCAGGGGGTATTTTGTTGACAGAAGGTGTTGATTATACCGTGGATTACAACCTCGGTCGTGTGAAAATTTTGAATGAAGCCTACTTGAGTTCAAATACACCGATCAAGATTTCAATTGAAAGTAACTCAGTCTTCGGTTTCCAGTCCAAATCCTTAATTGGATCGAGGGTCGCCCACCGATTTAGTGATAAATTGAATGTGGGTGCTACATGGATGCGAATGATGGAACGTCCCGTTACGCAGAAAGTGGATATCGGGAGCGAACCATACAAGAATAACATCATCGGATTCGATCTTCAGTACCGAACAGACGTGCCTTTGTTGACAAAATTGGTGGATCTTCTCCCAGTTATCTCAACAAAAGAACGCTCAACGTTCTCGTTTACTGGGGAATTTGCCCACTTGATTCCAGGTTCACCACGTGCGATTAACAAAGAAGGAACATCTTACATCGACGACTTCGAAGGGGCGCAAAGTGCGATCGACCTCCGTTCGGCTACTGCATGGTACTTGGCTTCTGTACCGAAAGGTCAGCCAGATTTATTCCCTGAAGCAAACAATCTTGATTTATCCGCTGGATTTAAACGTGCACGTTCTTCATGGTATGTCGTAGATCCATTGTTTGCACAAGGAACGAATATTACGCCGCAGCATATTAAGGATGATCCAACGTTGATTAGTGACAGCCGTGTTCGTTTGGTAAGTCAGACAGAAATTTGGCCGAACCAGCAATTGGCGTTGGGGACAATCGGAAACATTCCAATTTTGGATTTAGCATACTATCCAAAAGAGCGTGGAATGTATAATTACGACACGACTTCTGTAGATCAAGATGGATTGTTCACCGATCCGCAAAACCGTTGGGGTGGAATCATGCGTGCATTGACAACGAATGATTTCGAGTTGACGAACATCGAGTACATTCAATTCTGGATGCTCGATCCATTTAACGAAGACGCTGAAGCAGTAGATCCAACTACGAATCATTCCGGTGGTGACATGTACTTCAACTTAGGTAATATCTCGGAAGATGTTTTGCCAGATTCACGCCGTAGTTTCGAAAATGGATTACCTCCTTTCGATGATTCATCAGTAGATAATGTTGATGAAACGACGTGGGCGCGCATTTCAACGCTTCAACAAACGGTAAATGCCTTCGATAATGATCCTTCGGCACGTGTGAACCAAGACGTTGGATACGATGGATGGAGCAACGCGGAAGAGCGATTGTTCTACTCGAGCTACGTAAATTGGGTGCAAAGCTCAACAACATTGACTCCTGCGGCCAAAGCACGCATGCTAGCCGATCCTTCGAGTGATGATTACCGTTACTACCGTGACGATGTATATGATCAGTTAGAAGCAAATATCTTGGAGCGCTATAAGAAATTCCGTGGACTGGAAGGAAACTCTCCAACCATTGAAATGTCGGATACGATGAATGCGGAAGGATATCCTACGCAAGCAACGAACCAACCTGACATGGAGGAGTTCAACAATAACAACACCTTGGATGAAACGGAAAGTTACTTCCAATACCGTGTAAGTTTACGTCCAAACGATCTTCAAGAAGGACAAAATTACATCACCAATATTCAGACAGTTCAAAACGGAACAAAAACGGAGCGTTGGTTACAATTCAAAGTTCCTGTGCGTGACTTCGAAAAGCGTGTAAATGGAATTCAAGATTTCCGAACAATCCGTTTCATGCGTATCTTCTTGAAAGATTTCGATGAAGAGGTAGTTGTGCGTTTCGCTCGATTGGAATTCATCCGTGGAGAATGGAGACAGTATTTGGAAACTTTGGTTGAGCCAGGTGAAGGAGTAACAACTGACCCGAACTTGACAACCTTCAATATTGGGGCGGTGAACGTGGAAGAAAACGATCAGCGTGAACCAATCAAGTACGAAATTCCACCGGGAATTACACGTGAGATCGATCCATCGCAAACATTCCAACGTCAGTTGAATGAGCAGTCGTTGACACTTGAAGTGTGTAACCTACAAGATGGTGACGCAAGAGCAGCGTACAAAAATGTTCAATTCGACGTTCGAACATACAAGAAATTGAAAATGTTCGCGCACGCTGAACGAGTTGAAGGTCAATCTGCATTGAACGATGATGATTTGACACTTTTCGTGAGAATGGGAACGGACTTCGTAGACAACTACTACGAGTACGAAATGCCATTGAAGCTGACAGACTTCGGGGCGATTCTTCCAGAAGATATCTGGCCAGAAGAGAACAACGTAGAGATTACTTTCCAGGATTTCTTGGACTTGAAAAAGGAACGTAATGAGACGGGTGCGCCATACCTCGTAGAATACACAACAATTGACCCAGCGAATGCAACGCGCGTGTTAAAAGTAAAAGGTAGTCCGAACTTGCAGGGAATGAAAACGATCATGATCGGTATTCGTAACCCGCACATCAATAAGAATACGCCATGGCAAGATGACGGTTTAGCAAAATGTGTCAATGCATGGATTAACGAGTTGCGTTTAACTGACTTCGTGAGTGAAGGAGGTTCTGCTGCTACGGCACAAATGCAGGTTCAGTTTGCCGATTTCGCTAACTTGAACATGTCAGCGAATTACTCAGGAATCAACTGGGGATCTGTGGACAGCCGTGTACAGGAAAGACAGCGTAATCAGCAAATGAATTTTGACATGAATACGACTGTTCAACTCGGACAATTCTTCGGGAAGAAAGCACGTGTTCAGTTGCCACTTTTCTATAGCTATTCTGTGGGAGTGGTCAATCCAGAGTTCGATCCATTCAACCCAGATATTCGCCTAAGTGATTACGATGATGCTAACTTGAGACGCGAGCGAGCAAAACTCGGACAAGATTTCACAGAACGCAAAGCCTACAACTTTACCAATGTGCGTAAGGAATTGAAAGCTGGAGCGGAAAATCACTTCTGGAGAATTTCTAACTGGGCTTACAGTTATGCGTACTCGGAAGATTTACGTAGAGACTTTAACACCAATTACGACCGCACGAAACGATGGACGTCTAGTCTGAACTACAACTATTCGTTCAAGGCGAAACCTGTTATGCCATTCAAAAAGGTGAAGTTTATGCAGAAATCCAAGTGGTGGGCAATTGTTCGCGACATGAATTTCTACCTCACACCTAAGAATGTTTCCTTCGGAACGGATGTGATGCGTAACTACAACGAACGTCAGGTACGTAACAACTTGATTCCTGCTGGATCGAATCCAGACGATTTCCAAATTGCACCGGTATACTTGAAGCAATTCAACTGGAACCGTAAGTATTCATTGGCATACGACATCACGAAAAAACTCAAGTTTACTTTCGATGCAAACAACCGTTCGATGTTCGAAGAAGGAGATGGTGCCGTTGAGCAATCGTCATTCAGAGATACCGTAAGCTCTCAATTGATGACCTTCGGTAGAGCGATGGATTACGCACACAACTTCACGTTCAAGTACACGCTTCCATTGAATCAATTCCCAGCAACGGATTGGATCAGTGCAAACGCAACATGGAAAGGATCGTATAACTGGCAACGTGGACCTTTGTCGCAACCTCAATTTGGTAATGTTATTCAGAACAGTCGTGACATCAACATGACGGCTCAATTGAATTTTACATCGCTTTACAACAAAGTGAAGTTCTTCCAAAAGGTGAACAATGATGGACGAAATCCTCGTGGTCGTGCTTCGGCGAGAGATCGAAATGGAGACTTAAGAGGTGGTTCGAAGAAAAAGCCGGAAGCAGAAGAGGAGGAAGATCCAAACTTGACAGAGAAGCAAAAAGAACGCAAAAAACGACGTGAAGAGCGCAAGAAGTTGAGAGAAGAACGCGAGAAGGCACGCGGTGGTAAAGTTCACCCAGTAGCTGGATTCTTTGCTCGTGCGATCATGACGGTTCGAAATGTGAATGGAACGTACTCGATTACCGATGGAACCTTGTTGCCAGGATACAATCAACGTGCTGGTATTCTTGGATTCGATCCAGGAAACCAAGCAGGAATTGGTGGATTCGTATTCGGACAGCAACGATTCAACGTATGGGGACAAGAAACAGGCTACAATATCGCTGAGCGATTAGGATCAAATGATATTAACAGTACGTATCTCGTCCACAACGCAAACTTAAATCAACAGTACACCATTACGCACAACGAGAACATCAACTTGCGTGCGACCTTGGAACCGTTGAAAGACGTTTCGATCGAATTGACAGCGAACCGCGTATACAGTATCAACTCAAGTGAGTTCTACCGTTACAATGATTCAACATTAACGTTTGAGAGCCAAAGTAAGGTGGAAACAGCTACATTGACCTACTCGAACGTGTCGATTGGATCAGCGTTTGCGATGCTCGGAAAAGAGTACCAATCGTCGGTATTCCAAAACTTGCTAGATAATCGTCAGGCGGTTTCAGAATTGCTCGGACAACAAAATGGAAACTCCAACATGTTGACGTCTGGTTACTACGACGGATACAGTAGAACTCAGCAAGAGGTTGTTCTTGGAGCGTTCTTGACGTCATACACAAACAGAGGAATCAACGATAAGAACATCAATCCAGTGAGAAACTTACCATTGCCAAACTGGTCGGTGAACTACAACGGATTGAAAAACTTCAAGTTCATGAAAGACGTATTGAAGAACTTTGTGATGCGTCATGGATATACTTCTTCAGTAAGTGTGGCTGGTATGCAGACGAACTTGAATGCGGACTTTGATGCCAATGGAAATGCAACAGCGCGAGATTTGAACAACAACTTCATCGCACAAACGCAAATTCAGAACGTAACCGTAACAGAGCGTTTCTCTCCATTGATTGGATTGGATGCAACATGGAACATCAAGGATCAAGGATTGATCACGAAGTTTGAGTTTAAGAAAGACAGAAGTGCTGCATTATCATTGGTGAACAACCAGGTAACAGAAATTCTTGGTAGCGAATGGGTGATCGGAACAGGATACAAGTTCGCTAAAGTGAAACTTCCATTCGAGAAAGTTCCAGCAAGCCCAGTAAACGTTCGTGTGGATATTTCGTTCCGTGATAACTTAACGGTGATTCGAAGCATTGATGAAAACAGTAATCAAGCAACAGCTGGACAGCGTGTGATATCAATCAAGTCGTCTGCAGATTACAACTTGTCAAAGTACTTGGTCGTTCAATTCTACTACGATCATACTTTGAACACACCGAAAATCGCAACGTCTTACCCCACGGGTAACATGAGTACAGGTCTTCGTCTTCGATTCAATTTAGCCGGAGTTCAGTAATGAGTTGTACCATTCGACCAGCAGTTCGCGGAGATGAGTTTGTGTTGATCGAGCTCATCAAAGGATTAGCAGAATACGAGAACGAGCCAGATGAAGTAGATAACACCCCAGAGAAATTGGGTTCCGATCTGTTCGACGCAAAGCTATGTGAAGCAATCATTGCTGAACACGACGGGAAGGTCATAGGTTTTTCCATTTTCTACACATCTTATTCCACGTGGAAAGGTCCTTGTATGTATCTGGAAGATTTATACGTTATCCCAGATGCTCGTGGAACGGGTGCTGGAGGAAAACTGTTTGATCGTGTCGTAGAAATCGCTAAAGAACGAAACTACGCACGAATGGATTGGCAAGTGCTTGACTGGAATACGCCAGCCATTGAATTCTACAAGAAACGTGGAGCTACAATTGATGAGGATTGGTTCAACGGTCGCTTGTTTTTTCGCTAATTTCTGATCTCTTATTGCTTTCGGACGTATGTCGCTTTACCGGCTCATGATCCACAACACATTCTTTCTGAAAAAATAGTAACTTAGGAACGGTTATTGAATTATCGAACCTAACGAAAAGGGTATACTACTGCAATTCAGACGGAATCCCTTCGCAAGAAAATTGAAAAAATGAACTATATGAATCGTTTGAAGGCCTCAGCGCTTCTCACTTTCGGTTTGCTACTATCAGGAGTATCTTTTGCTCAAGACACCATCGTACAGGCGGTGATATTGGACTCCGCGCAAATTCAAGCAGACAAATTATACAACAATGGAATTAGCCTTTATCAAAAGAAAGAGTACAAGTCGGCCATTGGTGAATTCTCAAAATCTTTGGAATTACGAGATGATTTTGAGCCGGCGTATTTCAACCGTGCCGTATGCAAGTATGAGGAGAGTGATTTTCCAGGTGCGATTGCCGATTTCGACAAAGCAATTTC
>JBFHGY010000171.1:0-6346 GCA_041582905.1 Crocinitomicaceae bacterium
AAAACGCAACCTTTCTTATAAATTTTCGTAATTTAGTAGATAGCGAAATAATTACGTCTCTCATCGGAGAGCAAAGAAAAGTCGACTAAACTGCAACTATTATGATAAAGAGAGGTTTTATAGCATTATTCGGATTGGGCTTTGTTTTGGCATCCTGTATTAAGCATGAAGTAATTCCTGCGCCAACCCCAACTGTTGATTTGGACGCAAGTTTCAGTGGTATTGTGAATAACACAACTACTGAATTCACAACGAATGTGTTGGATTATGAAAACACATCATATAAAGTAAAGGTTATTCAACCACCCGGAGGAAACTCAACGGCTGTTTACTATGCAGAAATGCAATCACCTTCTCAAGCGCAATCTATTGCTATTGGGTTGGGAAGTATCATTTTTGATTCTGGTGTTGCCGCTGATCCACCCCTTGCATTATTCGAACCATTTTTCCCAGCAAATGACGCGCCTGCTTACTCTAATGATGGAGCAACTGGATTTGAAGTAGTATATACTGACGCTACGAGTCGTGTTTGGAAAAGTAACGAAGCAAGCACTTACCCAGGAGCAACAGCGAATTTCACCGGGATTCAAGTAGAATCTGATGAATCTGGAGATTACTCTAAATTCATTTGTACATTCGATTGTTATGTGTACAGTTTGAACCCAGATAGTTTGGCGTTAATGCCGCCAGTAGCGCACGTAGACTCTTTCTTAATTGAAGACGGAGTATACAACGGTTGGTTCAAGCGATAGAATTCGCTAACCGTTCGCCGTTCACATTTGAACGCATTTAAGATGCAGAAAAGCTTGAAAATAGGGATTATCGGTGATTACAATTTCACTTACAATTCTCATCATGCGACAAATCTAGCCATCGATCACGCGAGCGATTTTCTGGAAGTAGAAATCAATTATTACTGGATAAAGCCAAACGAAGTTCTTGATTACAAGGCTCAACAATTCAATCAGTATGATGGATTTTGGATTGCGCCTGGTCCTATTCGGAACGAGTTCTTTTTGCACGGAATTTTACGAGAGATTATTAGTCGCCCCATTCCTACCCTTATCACGGGAGAAGGTTATCGGACGTTTATTGATGCCTTGATTAATACCTATCAATTGAACAAGGCCAACGAAAAACTGGTTTCAGACAATCTTGTGGAAGGGCAACAATTCGAGAAAATTGCGGTATCCCCACACTCGAAAACATTTCTAACGCTCTATGAAAACCACTCAAAAGTAGAGCTAACCTCAAGTCGGTATTCTTTGTACCCTAAATTGATTCAGGCTTTGGAAGACGACATCATTGATGTGGAGGCATACAATCAATTTGAAGACCCAGAAATCATCAGTTTAAAACATCATTCCTTCTTTTTGGCGTGTAGTTTTTGTCCACAAATTTCTTCCACACGGGAAATTCCACACCCAATTATTTACACCTTCATGAAGGCCTGTTTGGTTCTTGCCGATGGAAATCTAGGAAAGCTAGCCTAGCCGTTTATTTTCTACCGAAATCTGCAGGAATTTCACCCCACACTTTCGTTTCCCATTTCCATATTGGGTTCTTAAATGTATTCGTTGCCAACCATTTTTCCGCGCGAAGAATTAGCTCCTTGAGTTCAGGACCTGGTTTGCTTTTCGTTTTGCACTTTTTAGCTTTCACCCATCCCATCGCAATTCTTGAATCCGAATAAATCGGCATTTCCTTAAATTTTGGATCCTTTTCATTTTGGAACATGGCCAGTGCGTGGACCAATGCCAAAAATTCGCCTATATTATTCGTTCCTCGAGGATACGGCCCTTTGCGGAAGACCGTCGTTTCAGAGTCAAAAGTCCATACCCCTTGATATTCCATCAACCCCGTCATTTCACTACACGCCGCATCCACCGAAAGACTCATTTCTACAGGACTTCCAATCTTATCAATTTCCGATTCACTTAAATCTCGCGTCTTGCGAAAATCCTTTCCTACATATTTTTCATGCCCTTCTTTCAATGCTCGTTCCGCCAACACCTTACTTCCAAATGTTTTGAAGCGTTCCCAAGGGACACCTTTCAATTTAGTTTTTGCAATATCCCAGTCTGTATAGACCCCTGAATTCTCCCCATCCCAGATCACATAATACTTGGATTTTTTCTTCTTAGGAGCTGATACCACAGAGGAAGGATTCTTGTAGGCCGATTCAGCCTCAGATCTTGATGAAAATGATTTATACTTCGCACCCGAAACACCTTGAATTAAGGATTTTACCTTATCCCATGATTCGAAAACACCTGTTTGTTTCCCTTTCCAGACCACGTAGTATTTCTTTGCCATTCCCTATTATTTAAGCACAAATATGACTGTTCTTTTCCCTAATATATCTAATTCAAGATAATTTTCTTTTGAACCTTAGGAAACTTTTTACTTAAAAATAGTTTCCATTTCAAAATCTGTATATATATTTGCGCCATGGATCAGAAAAAATTGGAAATTTTAGAACGCTCAAGCACCGTATTTATGAAGTACGGTTTGAAAAGTGTGACCATGGATGATCTATGTCGTGAGATTGGTGTTTCAAAGAAGACGATCTATAAATACTTTGAAGACAAGACAGATTTAGTTCATTCGATTCTCGCATCGAAACTCGATTTAGACAAGAGCGCATGTGATCTTTGCTCTGCCAGTTCAGAGAATGCGATCGCCGAACTCATCAACACCAGTCGCTTTGTTTCAGAACAATTCGCGAATATTAATCCAACCGTATTTTATGATTTACAAAAGCATTATCCCTCCGCATGGAAAATGATGCATGATCATAAGTGGGATTTCGTTCTAAACAACATTCGAAACAACATCATCCGAGGTAAAAAAGAAAATCTTTATCGGGACAACATCAACCCAGACATTATTGCCCGATACTATGTTTCTGCGATGGACAACCTCATGGACGGAACGGTTTATCCGTCACCAGAGTTCAGAACAGAACAAGTATTAACGGAAATTTTGCGCTTCCAGATTCGCGGTCTGGCAAGCGACAAAGGAATCGCCTATTTAAAAGAACATTTTAATCGTGAAATCAATGAATAAGTTAGTAATTGCGGGTATATTCACCCTGCTCGCAGTCAACGGATGGACACAGTCCTCCTTCAGTTTGGTGGATGCCAAGTTGTATGCTCTGGATCACAATTTGTCCGTCAAAAGTGCAGAGAACGACAATGAGTCTGCCCACCAAAGATACGTCGAAGTTCGCGGTATGGGACTTCCTCAACTTGAAATGAATGGAACATTCAATCACTTCATCAACTTACCTGTTCAGGTATTGGATGCTTCGTTCTTTAATCCTGCAGCGCCTCCAGGAACAACCGTTGATTTCCGAGCTGGAACAACCTATAATTCAACAGGAACGCTTCAAGCGAGTCAGTTGTTGTTCAATGGATCGTACATTATCGGATTGAAGGCCGCTAATTACTTGACGAAGTTTCAAGAAACGGCATCAAACATCACGAAGGAAGATGTTTTGTTCAACGTGATTCAAGCGTATCAATTGGCTGCCGTTGCGAAAGAGAACATTCAGTTCGTAGATTCCATGGTAATCATCACCGAAGAGTTAGTCAAAAAGCAAGAAAATTACCTCGAATTAGGCTTGATGAAGCAAGAGGATATGGACCAATTGAATTATTCGTTGCTTTCCGCCAAAAACTCAAAATTGGCAGCAGAACTTCAATACAACAATGCATTAACACTTTTGAAGTACGCAATGGGTTATCCAATGGATGAGTCTTTAGAAATCACTGAAACAACGGATCAGTTGATGAATCAGACTTCCATTTCCAAAGGTTCTGTTCAGAACAACTTGACCTATAGCCTACTTGAAAAGCAGGTTACGCTCTCCGAATTGAACATCAAGAATAATCAATTCCAAAACTTGCCAACGCTTTCGGCATTCTTCCAGCACTCATACAATGCGTATCGCAACGAATTCAACTTTTTCGCTGATGAGAAATGGTATGCTCAGACGGTTTGGGGACTTCAATTAAATGTTCCCATCTTCTCCGGTTTATCCCGAAAAGCCGTTACTGCCCAATCACGAATTAAGTTGATGAATGACCAAAACGCTTTGGAGCAGATGGAGCAAACACTCAACTTTCAGTTGAAGCAAGCGCAAAATAACTTGGACGGTGCTCGTAGTCAAAATGAACTTCAAAAAGCGAATGTTGATTTGGCTCGATCACTCTACGAAAATGCGATTGCGAAAAAAGAGATTGGACAGGGTAACAGCATTTTTGTAACACAGCAATACAATCAATTGATTATGGCTCAGGCGCAATATACTGGGACATTAATCGACCTGTTCAAAGCACAACTCGATTTAGACAAAATATACAACAACATTTTACCAACAGAATAAGTCAACTCAAATGAAAACAACAATCATCGGATTATTCATTGCTCTATCAGGAGCTCTCTTACTTGGTTCCTGTGGGGCCGAAGCACCGAAAGAGGATACTTCGAAAGAAGTAAAGCTTGCCCCAAAAGTAAAGTTGGGAAAAGTTGAGATCAAACCGTTTACGCACGAAATTCGTGTTCAAGGGAACGTGGAAACAGACCAAGACATCACATTAAGTGCTGAAATGGGCGGATTGATCACTAAAGTAAATGTAAAAGAAGGGCAAACGGTTCGTCAAGGAAGCGTAGTTGCAACGGTAGATGCTTCTGTTCTTTCTTCCAACGTTCAAGAATTGAAAACTCAATTAGAGTACGCTGAGTACATGCTCGAGAAACAACAAGAGCTTCAAAAGCGTGGAGTAGGTTCAGAATTCGATCTTGAGACAGCTAAGAATCAAGTGAATTCATTGAAAGCAAGTATGCAATCATTGAATACACAACGAGGAAAAGCCGTTATTCGCGCACCTTTTACGGGTGTGATTGATCAAGTATTTGCAAAAGAAGGACAGATGGCTGGACCAGGAGCGCCTATCGTTCGTTTGGTAAACAACAAAAATGTGGACATCGTTTCAACCATTTCAGAAAAGCACTTGTCAAAAGTGACTGTTGGAACTCAGGTTCGCGTTTCTTTCCCGAACTACTCAGACACTACCCTTGAATTGAAGGTGAGCAATGTTGGAAACTACATCGAGCCAACGAACAGAACGTTCCGCATCATGGCAAATATTCCAAACAACACATTGCTTCTTCCAAATATGCTGGCAGAAGTGAGCATTACGGACATGTACGTGGATAGCGGGATGGTTGTTCCTTCGAAAAGTATCTTAAAGGATCAGAACAACAACGATTACCTCTTCCTCGCGAAGTCAAGTGGAAAAAATAAAGAAGGTCATCCAACCTACAAAGTTGAACTCATTAATGTAGAGATTATCGAACGTTTCGAAGGTGAAGCCTTGATCAAAAGAAACGAGAAGCTAGAAGCTGGATACCAAGTGGTGGTTGATGGAGCTCGAGGAATTGCTGACCAAGATATCGTTCGCGAAGACTAAAAAAATCTCAGATACACTATTATGGAAGATAAAAAATCTAAAGGGTTCGGACTTTCGACGCTAGCCGTTCGAAATCGAAAGACTGTATTCCTCATTGCCGCTATCATTATTTTGGGTGGAATTGGGGCTTACCAGTCGATGCCGAAGGAGAACTTCCCAGAGTTGCAAATTCCAGAGATCTATGTGGGAATTGCAAAACCTGGATCCTCTCCGAACTACATGTCCGAAAAAATCGCCAAATCCATTGAAAAGGAAATTGGTGGAATTAAACTGGTTGATGAAATCAACACGAACTCTGTGCACGGATATACAACCATCCGTGTAAAGTTTGACTTCAAGATGAACGTGGATAAAGCCTTGCAAAAGGTGAAAGACGCGGTAGATGATGCACGTACGAAATCAGATTTCCCTGATTTACCTGTTGAACCAAACATCTTTGAACTGGATCCGGCGCAAATGCCGATCATGAACTTGAACCTTCGTGGAACCAACCCAGGTTTATTGAAAGACATTGCCGAGGAATTGGAAGACCGAATTGAAGATCTACCAGAAATCAGTGAGGTAGACATTCGCGGAGTTCAAGAACAGGAAATGCGCGTAGAAGTCGATCCAATTCGTGCCCAAGCGGTAAACGTAACCATCGACGATATTCAAAATGCGATTAATTCTGAACACCAAACCATTTCTGGAGGTGAAGTATTGATGGATGGAATCAGAAAAACCATCCGTATTGAAGGAGAATTCAAGGACGCTGAAGAATTGGGAAGAATCATTGTAAAACAAGATGATTACCTTCCTGTGAAACTAGAAGATGTTGCTACGGTAGCATTCGGAAATGGAGATACAACGTCTTATGCACGTGAATTCCG
>JBFHGY010000172.1:0-6340 GCA_041582905.1 Crocinitomicaceae bacterium
TAACTGGGGACTTTTCTACGCAGGATGGAACAATGATGATACAGAATCAGCAGTAACTGAAGTAACGGGAATTCACCATCCTTCTGGAGATATCAAGAAGATTTGTCGAGCGTATGAAAACGGTGGAGCGAATAATATTCACCACTCAACACAAGGAGGAGCTGCTGTTTGGTACATGGACGCTTGGGACGATGGAGTTACTGAACCCGGATCGTCGGGATCACCATTATTTGATCAAAACGGAAGAATCATCGGTCAATTGTACGGTGGATCTGCTGCTTGTCAAGGAACTTCAGCAAACGGATATGATTTCTATGGAAGATTAGGCGTTTCTTGGGGATTAGGAATTGGAGGATATCTTGATCCTGCTTCATGCGGAGGTTCAAATGTGATCAATGATGGATGGGATCCGAATGCAGTGACTACGGTGGATGACGCAAGTATTCAGGGAATTTCATCTCCAGCAAGCGAACTGTGTGGTGATAGTTTTGATCCTGTGGTAACGCTGAGAAATGCAGGAGCCAACAACTTGACTTCGGTTACCATTTTGTACAATATTGACGGAGGAACGAACCAAACATTTAGTTGGACAGGAAACCTTGCTTCGAATGCAAGTGTAAATGTTACGCTTCCAACAATGACAACAACAGCAGGACCACACGTGTTCAATGCGAGTACAACAAATCCGAATGGAACAACAGATACGAATCCAGCGAATGATGCTTCGTTCTTGAATTACAACGCTACGCTTGGAGGACAATTGGCAACTCTTACCATTGAAACAGATTGTTGGGGATATGAAACATACTGGGAAATTGTGACTTCCGGAACAACAACCGTTGTAGCATCAGGAGGAAATACAACTGGAATTCCTCCAGGTGGATTGCAAAATGCAAGTGCTGGTGATCCAGGAGCATACAGTGATCAATTGACAATCAACGAAAACCTATGTTTAGCGGCAGGATGTTACGATTTAATCATGTACGACGATTGGGGAGATGGAATGGATGGTACATCATCCAACTGTGCGGTTGATGGAAATTTCTACGTGACAGATGATCAGGGAACTATTTTGACGCAAATGACAACCGTTTCTTATACCTCTGATACGAACACTTTCTGCCTATCATCACCATGTATTTCTACATTCGACTATTCGACGATTGAGCCAACTTGTGCTGAAAATAGCGATGGTTCTGTAACGGTTTCATTCTTGACTGGAAATGCACAAGGTGCGACGTATGATATCGGAAGTGGACCACAAGGTGCATCGACATTTACGGGACTTTCCGCAGGAAGCTACAATGTTACAGTAGTAGATGGAGACCTATGTACATCCAATGTGGCAGTTGTTCTGAATGGCCCGAGTCCATTAACAGGAACGACGTCAATTACGAATGAAACAACAGCAGGAAATGATGGAGCGATCGATTTGACTGTCGCTGGAGGAACGCCAAACTATACCTTTGCATGGACAGGTCCGAACGGATTTGCTGCTTCAACCGAAGACATCACTGGGTTGACTGCTGGAAGTTACTCTGTAACGATTACGGATAATAACGGATGTGTTACCGCGGTAAATGGAATCAACGTTCAATCAACTTCAGGTGTTGAAGAATTGAGCGGACCTCAGTTCGTGATTTATCCGAACCCATCTAATGGAATCATAAACATTGAGATGATCAGTCCAATTACAGACGATATTTCGATTCGCGTAATGGATGTGACGGGAAGATTAGTATACGATTCAGGAATTGAGGGTGTTACGTTCAACATCGACCTGTCTTCGGCAGCGGATGGAACGTACTTTTTGAATGTGATGACAGATCAACATCAAACGACACAACCAATCGTATTGAAGAAGTAATATGAATCAATTTTAAAATAGGAACTCCACTCTCAAAAAGGGTGGAGTTTTTTTATTCTGAACGAGTGCTATTTAGAATCGTTTTAAATACCTTCTTTATGGTATTGCCTTTGAGACAAAGAACTCGTTTCTTTACGCGCGATTTCGGGAAAACCGATTAACTAAGAATAAAACAGGAGTGACAACATCTTCATTGAGAGCATATTTTGATCCATTTAAGGAAGTATCCAACGCTCCCTTAGTCGTATTTAGGATCATCTTCGGTCTACTGATGCTTTTCGGTGTCTCCCGTTTTCTATGGAAAGGATGGGTGAAACAATTGTACATTGATCCTGATTATCACTTTTCCTACCTCGGTTTTGATTGGGTTCAACCCTTGGAAGGGAACCTAATGTACGTTCCGTTTATTCTAATGATTGTTGCATCCATTTCGATTATTTTGGGTGCCTTTTATCGATGGGGTACCGTCATTTTCTTCCTCTGCTTTACCTATGTCGAATTGTTGGATAAATCCTATTATCTCAATCACTATTACTTCGTAAGTCTCGTCAGTTTCCTCATGATTTGGCTACCAGCCAATGCTCGATTTTCCATTGATGCAAAGTTTTATTCTCCTATTGCTCGGAGAACAATGCGTCAGTGGCACTCAGGTATTTTGAAGTTTCAATTGGCCGTTGTCTACGTCTTTGCGGGGATCGCAAAAATCAATTCAGATTGGCTATTTGATGCACAACCGCTCAAGGTCTGGTTACAGGCGCACCATAACATTCCGGTTGTTGGAGGGCTTTTGCAAGAAGAATGGGTCGCGTATGCTTTCAGCTGGTCGGGTTGTCTCTATGATTTGTTCATCGTATTCTTCCTACTCACAGCCCGTTTTCGGAAGTACGCCTACTTCTTCGTTGTGTTTTTCCATTTAGTAACGTGGTATCTTTTCCCAATTGGTGTATTTCCATGGGTGATGATTTTCTCAACATTGATCTTCTTCTCAGACCAATTTCATGAAGGGATACTCAAGCGCTTGGGTTCAGAAAAAATCATTCGAAAAAGAGAAACACCACTACCACATCCAAGAAAGTTTGTGCGAACAGCTCTACTCATTTACATTCTCATTCAATTGATCGTTCCGATGAGGTTTTTACTCTACAAAGGCGATTTATTTTGGAATGAGGAAGGATTTCGCTTTTCATGGCGAGTGATGCTCATGCACAAAGAGGGGCACGCCACATTCTATTTGGTGGATAAAAAAACAGGAAGGGAATCGGAAATTCAGAATGGTGATTTCCTTACTCAAACGCAGGAAGACCAAATGGCAACACAACCTGATATGATTCTTCAATATGCACAATTGATTAAAGAGCACTACGACGGAAAGGTCTTACATTACGGCGACTACAAATTCTTAATTGAGGATCCCGAAATACACGCGGAAATCTATGTGAGCTTAAATGGAAGACCCGCTCAGTTATTTGTGGACAAGAAGCACGATTTGACCGAATATCCATACAATCTAGCACACAGAACGTGGATTGAACCTTTCAAGAAATGAAATTACTGTTGACCATAGCGCTCCTTTTGATGCTATCACCTGCATTTGCACAGGTGGAAGGAAAAATTGTAGACGTACAACAAATCGGAATTCCTGGAGTGAAACTGAAGAACAATCGTTCGGGAATGCTGGCGCGAACAGCAGAGGATGGAAGCTTCAAAATGGATGGAAGGGAAGGTGATTCTCTTACAATATCCATGCTCTCATTTGACACGGTAACGTACGTTTTACAAGCCAAAGACCTTTTGAATGGACCAACTATCGAACTCTCTGAGACCTATCAGGATGTGGAAGGAGCAAATGTGATTCGAAAGCACATGGAAGGATTCGACGTAGGTTTTCTTCCACCTGTTCGAGGAGTTCAGATCTACACGGGAACGAATGCAGTCATCGAATTGGCGGAGTTAAGCGGAGCAAAGTCAACAGCGAATCCACGTGAGATTTTTGCCAAAGTTCCAGGTCTTAATATTTGGGAAAGTGATGGAGCGGGAATTCAAATTGGAATTGGTGGACGTGGACTGAGCCCGAATCGAACAGCTAATTTTAATACACGTCAAAACGGATATGACATCAGTGCCGATGCACTTGGATATCCAGAAAGCTATTATACGCCACCTTTCGAAGCGTTGAAATCGATTGAGATTATTCGTGGATCTGCCTCTTTGCAGTTTGGAACGCAATTCGGTGGTTTACTCAATTTCATCATCAAAGATGCTCCAAACAATACACCGTTTGAGTTTACGTCGCGTACAACAGGAGGAACCTATGGTTATTTAGGAACTTTTAATCGTGTGGCGGGATCGAAGAACCGCGTGTTTTATCAAGCATATCATCAGTACAAGAGAGGAGACGGTTATCGCGAAAACTCCAACTTTGAGCAGCATCAGGCGTTCGCTCAATTAGGATATTACATCACAGAGAATGTGAAAATTCGGATGGAGTACACGCACATGAATTACCTTGCGAAGCAAGCCGGCGGACTTTCGGATGTGTTGTTTGAGGAAGATCCTCGTCAAAGTTTGCGTGATCGAAATTGGTTCCGTGTGAATTGGAACATGTTGGCGTTGCATTATGATCACGAAATTTCTCGGAAGGCACACTTTAACGTGCGTGCTTTTGGAATGGCGTCAAGTCGTCAGACTCTTGGTTTTTTGGGGAAAATCACGCAACAAGACCCTGGAGGAGCGCGTGAGATGTTGCTTGGAACGTTTAGAAATGCAGGAATGGAAGCACGCTTTTTGCAGCGTTATGATGTGAAACGTTCCAAAGAGAAAATGGAGATTCGTGGAGCATTTTTGGTCGGAGCGCGCTATTATCGCGGAAAAACAAAGGCTGATCAGGGAACGGCAACCGACGGAGTAGATCCCGATTTTGAGTATCAAAACCCAGATGATTTGGAAGGATCATCGTTCACATATCCATCTGAAAATATCGCTGGATTCGCGGAGAACATCTTGTTTTTAGGAGATCGAACAACAGTGAATTTCGGACTGCGCATGGAATCCATTAGCAGTGGCTCCAGTGGATATTACAAACGCTACGCAGTTCATCCTGTCAACTTGGATACCTTGGCGATTTATACAATCGAAGATAACAATTCGGTAGAGCGTTTCGTTCCATTATTTGGTGCTGGAGCCTCTTTTCGTGCTAGCGAACGTTCAAAGTTTTATGCCAATTTCACACAAAACTATCGAGCAATCAACTTCACAGATATTCGCATTAACAACCCTAACATTGTAATTGATAGTGCCATTCGAGATGAGTATGGATATACGATGGAATTAGGTTTCAGAGGAATCAAAAAAGATTTTTGGATTTACGATGTCGCAGCCTTTTCTGTGTTCTACGGAGATAAAATCGGTTTGGCGCCAAAGTCAGGAACAACCTTTAAGGAACGAACAAACATCGGTAACGCGCGCAACATGGGAGTGGAGCTTTTTTCAGAGTTTGATTTCATCAAAGCGCTCAAAGATTCTTCTCACCACTCGCTCTCACTCTTTGTAAATGCCGCCTATATTCATGCTCGCTATATTTCATCAAAAGAACCGAATTATGTCGGTAAGCAAGTGGAATACGTAAGTCCGTTTATTTTGAAATCAGGATTGAAGTATAAAACAGGAGCATGGAGCTTCCAGGTGCAAGGTTCATATAATTCGAGTCAATTTTCGGATGCATCCAACGCGGTTTTACCCTCTGGCGATGCGGTAATCGGAGAAATCCCGTCGTACTTGGTGTTCGATTTCTCTGCGCGCTACTCATTTAAAAAGTACTTCCAATTGGAAGGAGGAGTCAATAATTTCACCAACCAACAGTACTTCACAAGACGTGCAGCGGCTTACCCTGGACCGGGAATTTTACCATCGGATGGAATAAATGCTTACTTGACAATTCAGTTTAAAATTGCGAAATAATAGAACTAAGCGATAATTTGAATGGCACTAGGAATCGCCTCAACGGTGATGGAAGATCTACCCGCAATTTCACCGTCTGTTTCCACAAATAAGTCCTCTGCATTTGTAGAAACATGTAATTTATCAAATTCGTAATACTTGACCTGTGGATGATTAATTCGTTTACCCTTGCGGAGATTTCCCACATTCTTTGCGTATTCAGCTAAACTGACATCCCCAATGATGGTGAGACCCAATTTTCCGCTGTCGAGTCGTGCGCCAGGATAGATTTGAAGTCCCGCGCCAAACGTTGTTCCATTGCTAAAGGCAATCATGAGCGCCTTCCCGTCGAATTCGAAGTTGTCTGATGTGATTTTTAGTTGAGGCTTCCGGTACGAAACGAAGGAACGTAGAATAGCAAGATTGTAAGAAAATTTTCCGTTTACTCCACTAGATCGTTGTCGATTCAGGGTGTCGATTACTTTGGCGCCAAACCCAATGTCTGCCACATTCAAAAAGTACCGTGTTGTTTTCCTA
>JBFHGY010000173.1:0-6326 GCA_041582905.1 Crocinitomicaceae bacterium
GAATATAAGGTACGCAAAGGAGAAACGCTTTATGGTCTGTCAAGGCGCTTCAATACAACAGTAGATGACTTAATCGCGCTCAATCCTGAATTGAAAAACACTGGATTGGATAAAGGTCAGGTCATTAAGATTCCTCTTCAGGATGAAGACAAAGATCCTGTTGCAATTATTGATACACCTGCTAAGCCAGAGGTGAAGGAACGTCCGGTTAGTCCGAACCCATTCGTGGTGGACACGGTTGTAACGGATGATGGTTCTCATGAACAGCGTTCTTTTCAGTTTAGCGATTCTACCATTCGTCATATTGTGATGTCACACGAGACATTATATAGTGTATCGAAGCGATTTATGATTTCTGTTGAAGAAATCATGAAGGTCAATGGGTTGAAATCGACAGCAATCAAAGAAGGTCAAATTCTAATTATTCCTGTGAAACAGGAAAGAGTAGAGCGTTTGACAGTGAAAGTGGTGCCAGAAGATCGAGATCCAGCTGAAGGACCATTGGTGTTCGAGCCGAAAGAGAAATATACGATTGCTATTCTTCTTCCTTTTTATTTGGGTGGAGGAAATAAATATTCTCCTCGCGTTTCTCAATTGGCAACACAATTCTACATGGGGGCGAAACTCGCGGTAGATTCACTTGAAAAGCGCGGACTCGTTGCTGATTTGGTAATTTATGATACCAAGAATGATTCGGCACAGATCCAATCGATATTGTCTGACTCTAGCTTTTTGTCAACTGATTTGGTGATTGGACCGTTCTTTGAAGATCACATCGAAACCATTGCAGACTATTGTGGTGAAAATCGCATTCGTATGGTGTGTCCAGTGGCAACAACGGAAGATCACCTTAAGGAGAATCGCTTGATGTATCAGGCGGTGCCAAGTACAACGGTTTCGATGGAATTGTTGGCAATGAGAATGCTGAAAGAAAATACGACTGACAATATCGTTTTGGTGAAACCAACGACAAAGGAGGATTTGGAAATGTACAATGCGTTTCGTGATGCATTCCAGTCGACACCAATAGAAGGGAAACGTCCTGTATTAGTGGAGGCAAATATTGATAATTTCACGGGGCATGTTCGTTCTGGAGTGAAGACCTTAATTGTGATTCCAACGAATGATCAGAAAACAGCGATCAAATTCATCAATGCACTTGGTAGAAGAGGTACGCGAGCGAAAGATGTATATGTATACGGTACAAAGGATTGGGAAAACTTCTCAGAAATCAATAATATGTACAAAAACAAATACCACTTCCGTTATGCAAGCTCCAATTTCATGGACTACTACACGGAAATGGGGATTGGTTTGAACAAGCTTCATCGTGCGATGTACAAAACAGACCTCTCAAGAATGGCGGCACATGGTTATGATATCTTGACCTATTTCTCTTCGGAATTTTTCTTACCTGAAACGATGGAGAAGCCAACCTTGGTAATGGACGGATTCAATATGGAGCAGGTATCTCCAACAGATGGATATCGAAATACGCACCTCTTTGTCATTGAGCAAGAAGATTACGAATTATTCGATACAACGAAAGGAAATGACAAAAGATGATGTTGCTCGCGAAATGCGAGAACTACAAGATTTCATTTGTGGGAAGCTAGAAAAACTGGACGGAACAGGTAAATTCGTCGAGGATAAATGGGAACGTAGCGAAGGTGGCGGTGGAAGAACCCGCATCATGGATTCCGGAGCACTTATCGAAAAAGGAGGAGTGAACTTTTCGGAGGTCCACGGTGAGGTTACGCCGATGATGAAAAAGAACACGGAAATTACAGGTGATTCTTTTTTCGCTACGGGAGTTTCCATTGTATTGCATCCAAATAATCCTCATGTACCCATCATTCACATGAATGTTCGTTATTTCGAAATGGATGACGGTAAGTACTGGTTCGGAGGAGGAATCGATTTGACTCCTCATTATATTGTTCCAGCACAGGCCGGAGCGTTTCACCGTGGATTGAAAACAATTTGCGATCAGTTCAATACTTCCTTTTATGAAAGATTTAAGGTGTGGGCGGATGATTACTTCTTCATTCCTCACCGAAATGAAACACGTGGAGTAGGAGGAATCTTTTACGATCATTTATCGGAAAATGATACTGTTTCTAAAGATGACTTACTCAACTTTAGCATGACATTAGGAAGAGAGTTTCCAAACTTGTACGAATACCAGGCTGAGTTGGGAAGAAATAACGAGGTCAGTCAAGAACAAACAGACTGGATGGGACTCAGAAGAGGGCGATATGTTGAATTCAACCTTGTTCATGACAGAGGAACAAAATTCGGCTTGGTCTCTGGTGGAAGAACAGAGTCTATTTTAATGAGCTTACCAAAAAATGCAAACTGGCTTTACAATAATGTGCCAACTGAAGGTTCTTTGGAAGAGAGGACTTTATCTCTGCTAAAGAAGAATGTGGATTGGATAAGTATGGCGTAAGGAGTCTATCTGACTCGTAATCTGGTGTTTTTGAAGTCTTAAGCTGTCTTTTTTTTGCTTTTTTTTCTGAGAATTCACAGCTCGATTCTAAGTTGAAATTCAGTACATTAGAATCGAATTCTGTGAAATCTGAACAAATTTATCTTTCTTAGGATAGCAATTTTTCAAGTTTTTTTTTGTTTTTTGACAACCCAAAAGAGATTCGTTCGTCTCTTTAGTGAACTTGTGTGAATGAAGCTACTGCTACTGCAATTCAGTGATATAATTTGAATGTTGACTATTCAATAGTTAAGTTCTATTACGTCTTTGTATACTAGCTGGTAGTAAATGAGCATGCGGAAACTAACTTGATTGGTAAAACAATCTCGAATAAAACTAAAAACAACTGTACTAACATGTCTTTTGGTGTGTTGGTGAAGAAGAAAACTGAGCGCTGAGCCAAATTGGTTGGCCTCGTTAACGTATGAAATGTACATGTGTTAACACTGTTCAGTTTTTTGAAACTACTTAAATGCTTGACTATGGATTTAGCTACTAAAACTGTTTCGTTAAAGAATGAAGCAGCGAAAAGATCTAAGAGCTTTGGAATGAATTCATTCCTGAAAACACTACTACTTTTAGGGATTGTCCTGAATTTCTCTTCTGTCTTTGCACAGAAAACCCTGAATGCTGCAGAACTTCAACAAGATTTAACTGAGGTAGATGCCAAGCTACAAGAAGTAGAAGAAAAGATCGAAATCATCAATTCTCGTCTCGAGAGTGCAGGTGCTTCGAGCATTTCTCCTGAACTTCAACAGAAGTTAAGCGATCTTGAAGCGAAGAAGAATCAATATCAACGCGAGAAAACCTCGATTGAGGCAGCGCTGAACTCTATCCAAGGAGGAAACGGCCCAAACGATTCTTCGGGGTCAAACACAATCCTTTATAACAACGATTATCAGGTTACAGATCAAATCGAATCCACTAAGAACCAATAAAACTACTCTCTTATGAAACCATTCAAGCTCCTACTTGTCCTATTGGTTCTCGGAATAGGATATACGGCACAAGCACAATGTCCCGACGACAACACTTTCTTGATGGATGCAACGCCACCCGCTAACATAGGTACGTCAACGAGTACCATTTCGTGTATCAACGGTGGGCAGTATGTAACAGTGAACGTAGTTGCAGGGAACACGTATACCTTTACCACATGTGGAAACACAGCGTTCGATACACAAATTACCGTTTTGAATGCCGCAACAGCTGCGGTTGTCGGTTATAATGATGACGATTGTGGTGTGCAGTCGACAGTAACATGGACAGCGACATTTACAGGTACTGTTGATGTCTTGGTGGATGAATTTAACTGTAGTAACACAGGTTTATGTACAGACCTAGTTGTTACTTCAACACCTCCAGTGCAAAACGGAACCGGTTGTAATACGAATACAACAATCTGTACTCAAGGTACAGCTGGACCTTTTACATTTGGAACACCAGGTCCTCAAGTAAGTAGTTGTTTGAATTTCTTCGGACCTACCTACGCATACATTGTACTCTATATTACTCAAAGTGGTCCGCTTCAATTGCTAATTGATGGAGATGCGACAACAGGTTTTGTCGATGTGGCGGTGTTTAATGTTCCTCCAGGAGTTGATCCTTGTGTGGCCAGCCTGGATGTGAATAACGAGATTTCATGTAATTATGCAAGTGCCTCCAGTGGGTGTAACCAAATTGGAACGAACTTCCCATGTCCTTCAAGCGTCCCTTCTCCAAATGTTACGGCAGGAGATGTACTATTTATCGTTGTAGAGAATTGGTCGGGTACGTCTAATAACTTCACGATGCAGTTAGGACCTGCTCCGGCTGCCCAAACAGGAGCTCCAGATGCTACAATTACGCCAGTTACAACCATGTGTAATACTGATCCACCTCTACAATTGACTGCAGTTGACAACGGAGGAACATGGTCTGGAACGGGTGTGACACCATCGGGTGTCTTTGATCCGGCTTCTGTTGGGCCAGGAACATATACCATCGATTATACCATTGGTTCTGCTCCATGTAACGATGCAGATCAAACCACGATTACTGTAATTGATTGTAACTGTTTGATCACCAACTTCAGCGCAAATGTTGGATCATGTGAGGCGGCGACCAATACATTTACAGTTACAGGAGATTTTGTTTATCAAAACAGTCCATCCACGGGAACGGTAGTCGTTGAAGTAACGAATGGTTCAGGAACCTACACTCAGACCTTTAACCCTCCATTTACAGATGGGCAAACATACAACTACAGTATTTCTGGTGTACCTTCCGATGGAACACCTCTTACAGTAACCGTGTACTTCTCTGATAATACATCTTGTACATCAACAGTTAGCAGTACATCGCCAGCAAGCTGTGACTGTAATGTGGATATCGGAACATTTACGGTAAGCACGACAGGAACACAAAGTGGAAATGATTTTGTGTTGTGTTATGGAGAAACTGTTAACATCACAGCTAACGGTGATTACACTCCGCCGGGTGAAGCGACAAACCCTCCAGGGCCAGCTTACTCGCCGGGTATTGCGTGGTTGGTGTACTCTTGTCCTCCAACTGTTGCCTTGGCTCCAGACCCAGTTCTAACCATTCCAGACGATCCTTGTCTTTTAGGAATTGTGAGTAGTACAAACTTGAATGAGTTGAACGATATGTTCTGGATCAATTCATATCCTCCAGGAACATTTACCAATAATACAGTGTACTTCGTACCGATTACGATTTATTCAACAACGAACTCTCCTGTAATCTACAGTTACACGAATACAACGATGCCGTGTTATGAGACAGGAAATATCTACTCGATTCAATATATTCCTGAGATTACGGAGACAACAACAGAAGACTGTACGACAGGTTCCGTTACAACAACTGTATCGGGAGGTCAGCCTTCAATGGACGGTTCGCTATTTACAGGAACAAACTTAACTCCTTCCACTGCGAGTTTCGCACCTGGAACGGCACTTGATGGAGGAAGCATTACAGTTGTTGGTCTGAATGATGGAGATGTTTATTCGTATGATATCGTGGATGCAAGTGGTTGTCCAATTACCATTACAGGGACATTTGTTGGATTGGAAGATCCATCATTTACTTATCCACAATCAGCATACTGTCAAGATGCAACGAACCCATCTCCTACAGTAACAGGTGATGCGGGAGGAACATTTACCTCAACTCCGGGACTATCGATTAATGCCACTTCTGGTTTGATCAACCTAGCAGGGTCAACACCTGGTACATATACAGTAACTTATCAGACGCCAGACCCTATTTGTTTTGCGACGGCAACATTTGATATTACCATTAATCCTTTGCCGATTGTAGATGGTAACGATGAAACTATTTGTGCGGGTGCATCTGTAACGTTAAACGGTACAGGAGCAGATACCTACACATGGAATAACGGTGTAACAGATGGAGTTCCATTCACGCCTTCTGCTACAACAACATATACCGTTACAGGTACAATTACAGCAACGGGATGTTCGAATACGGGAACAGCGGTGGTTACCGTGAATCCTTTGGATGATCCTAGTTTCACAATAGCAGATTTTTGTGAGGGTGGCGCAGGACCAGCAGCAAACGTTACAGGTTTAGCAGGAGGAACCTTTGCATTTAACCCATTGCCAGGAGATGGAGCAACGATCAACGCTACAACAGGAGCGATTTCCAATGGAGTAGGAGGAACTACTTACACAGTGGAATACACAACCAACGGAGCATGTCCTCAATCAAGTACGCAAACGGTTACTGTAAATGCTCTGCCACCAGTGGATGCACAAGATGTGTCAATCTGTGTGGGAGGAACAGCAACAATTACAGCAACAGGAGCAGTTAC
>JBFHGY010000174.1:0-6321 GCA_041582905.1 Crocinitomicaceae bacterium
GATGAAATTGGCTGTAGCTACGAACATTAAAAATTTTGTAATTGGCGGAGGTTTCTTATTCACAATGTGTAGTGGAACTGATAGTTTCGACATCGCCCTAGCCGCTCATAAAACAGACATTTGTGAAAGTATGTTCGACGGGGATGCAGCACATCGAAACTGTCAAGCCGAACTCGATTTTAATAATTCATTTGCCTTTGAGGATTTTTCACTTGAACGTGATCCTTTAGTTTATGAATATTCCAATATTGATGGAACTGACTTAAGAAATTCATTTATCTCGGAGGAATCTGCCGCAAAAACGGACAAATTCTCTTTGTTTGAATTTTCTGCAAAATGGGATGTCGTTCCAACAATGCTTACACAATGTCACACGGATGTTGTAAACGGTTTCATGGGGCAAACAACTGATTTTAAAAAGGATTTTATTAAGCCAAATGTGCTCATTCTCGGAGAAACAAAGCAATACGGGACGGCTCGTTATATTCATGGAGAAATGGGACAAGGAACTTGGACTTTTTATGGCGGACATGACCCAGAAGATTATCGACACATTGTAGGAGATCCTCCTACCGATTTGGACTTACACCCAAACTCCCCAGGCTATCGATTGATCTTAAATAACATCCTCTTTCCAGCTGCAAAAAAGAAAAAGCGTCAGACCTAAACGGAGAGTTATTTCAGCATAACACAAAGCAAGAGAATCATTCTAACTTAGTTGATTCCGGAAATCTATTAATCCAAACAACTGATTTGCAATAGATATGTTTTAAAATAGCGTTAGATTTTGTAATTTATGCAAGAATCTAAAACTAAAACTTAAAACTACTCTATGAAACTATCCGCGTTTCTGGTTGCTTTGGGAATCGTATCCTATGGATTTTCTCAGACAACTACTACCACCGCCAATTCAACAAATAGTGTTTCCAACGGGCAACTTTCCAAAAGTTCCTTTGAACAAAATGGCACTTTTTCTGCCAGTTCGAATTCTGCCCTTGGAACATTACAACCGAATCCTACCCCAAGTGGCCAATCGACATGTAGAGCACATGATTTAACCCAACAGCATTACGCCGACCGAGGGTTACTCAATGAGTTCAATCAAAGTGCGCTGCTTGGAGCTCAAACAATCTCAGCGCAAGGAATGCCAGAGACTCCAGGCGTGAACACCATCTCTGTGATCTTTCACGTTGTTCACAACCCAAATAACCCTGCCGAAAACGTATCCAATGCATTGATCATGCAGGTTTACAACGATCTGGTTGAGGATTTTCAATTACTAAATTCAAATGCCTCGAATGCTAGAACTGGTCCCCCATTCAATTTCGTACCAGCCGATGCCAACATCAATTTCTGTCTTGCAACTAAAGACGAATTCGGAACCCCACTTGCTGAAATTGGGGTAATTCGTGTAGCAACAACCGAAGAATGGTACGACTCAGATGGTGGAGAAGAAAACAAAATGAAATCTGCCGCTACAGGAGGATCTCAAATTTGGGATAGAAATGAATACCTCAACGTATGGATTTGTGACATTTCCAATGGAGCAAGTTTTGGTACAGCAGGATACGCCTATCGCCCCACACCTACTCTTCTTCCTTCAGCAAACATCGACGGAATTGTATTGGACTACAACCTAGGAATGAATAACGAAAACGTTTTGACACATGAAGTAGGACACTACCTCGGTCTCGATCATACATGGGGAGGTTCTGGAGGCTGTACAAATGATGATGGCTTCACCGATACACCTCAAACAGCAGGACCATCTTCTAGCTACCCAGGATCTTGTTCAGGATCACAAACAACATGCTCATCAATCGAAACACAGTATGAGAATTACATGGACTACTCGAACTGTACAGTGATGTTTACTCAGAACCAAGCGGATTATATGTTATCGATCCTTCAAGGAATTCGAAGTTCATTATTGATCTCACCAGGTTGTGATCCAACCAACACACCTCCAAACTCAGCTTTCTCTTCTGTTCCGATTGGTCCAGCTCCAGTTGTTGTCCCTGTAAATGGCGCAGTCAACTTTATGGATGAATCCACGAACGTCCCCACATCATGGGCATGGACGATTTCAGGAACGCAGACTACAGACTGGGATTACATCGGAGGAACCAATGCAACATCTCAAAACCCTCAAGTTGAGTTCTACACACCTGGATTCTATGACGTAACATTAACAGCATCCAACAGTTTCGGAGCTGACCCAACTCCAGCTAGCGAAACGAGCTACATTCAAGTAGTGGCACCAAGCTCAGGAACTGCCTGTGATACACTTCGGAACTGGGATCCAACGGATGCCTTTTCTTATTACAACGTCCCTGCAACCAACGGAGCTTGGGGGTACATACCAGGTCATGGACGAATCGACCTATATGGAAATGGATCATCAGTTGAAAACACCCTACAATACGCCGAACAATTTTCATACGCAGGAGTTGCAGAAGTTCGTCGTGTACGCATGCCTTTCTTCATTGTAGAAGATGTAGCACCAACCGGAGGGTCTATCGAAGTACGCGTTTATGACGATAATAACGGTACAGATCCAGGAACAGTGCTCGCTTCAGAAACAGTGCTCTTATCCGATTTAACAACAGGCGCATGGAACGAGATTGACTTCACAACCCCAGCCTCTGTAAGCGGAACCTTCTTCGTAGGAATGGAATTACAATACGGAGCTGCACAAGACACCATTCTTGTTGGGATCACCAATACCGCAACAGGAGGAAATGCTTCCTTCTTTATGGAAATGGATACATACGGCTGGCTCAACTCAGGACTTTTGGGTATCAACGAATCCATTGCCATGGACGTTTTACTATCTAATGGACCAGCTCCCGTTGCCACTTTCACCGCAACAGAAGACTCCATCTGTGTTGGCGGAACAATCACAGCGAACGGATCAGGATCAACGAATGTAACGGATTACTTCTGGTACCTGACCGACAATCCATTCACCACTGTGATTTCGGCTTCAAACGCTCCAACCAACGATTACTCTCCTTCTCCAGCAGGTGATTACAGTATCTATCTATTCGGAGACGGCTCATGTCAAACGGACGCTGTTGTCTTAGACATTACCGTTGCAGATCCCGTAACCGCAAGTGTTGCAGCAACAGCCACGACCTGTGGATTGAACAACGGATCAATTACCGTTTCAGGAATGACGGGTGGAAATGGAACATACTATTACAGTTTGGACGGAATCAATTACCAAACAAGTCCAACCTTCAATACACTTCCTGCGGGAACATACGACGTTTGGGTCGCTACCATAGGTGACGCATGCGAAACAATGTACACCGTAACCATCAACCCTTCTACAGGATTCACAGCAGGAATTAGTCCCAATGTATCTGTTTGTCCAGGAGGTAGCGCTACTATTTCCGCTTCAGGAGGTGTTTCCTATCAATGGTTTGATGGAGCTATGCCTTTAGGGACTAGTGCCTCAATTACGGTCTCACCAGCAGCCCAAACACAGTATTCCTGCGTGGTAACAAACGCATCAGGATGTCAATCTACTGTTTACACAACAGTTTCTGTATTCACACCAGCTACAGCTCCAGTGATTACAGCATCAGGTCCATTGACAATTTGTTCAGGTACCTCGGTTGATTTAACTTCATCCTATGCGACCAATAATGTTTGGTCTACTACCGAGACAAGTTCAACCATTACTGTATCGAGTGCAGGATCATATACAGTAACCTACACAGATGGTAATGGCTGTACATCTACTTCTACACCTTCAACGGTAACAGTAGTAGCAACACCAACAATTGCATCGGGAACAATTTCAAACCCATCATCTTGTGGAAGTGCTACAGGTTCCATTGAAGTTTCAGGTTCTGGAACGGGAGATTTATCTTGGACAGGAACAGCTTCGGGAAGTGCGACAAATGTTACCCTTCCATACACCGTAACAGGTTTGGCTGCTGGGTCCTATAACTTCACCTTTATTGATGGAAGTACAGGATGTACGTCGAACGTATTAGGACAGGGATTAAATGATCCTACCCCACCAACAACTCCGACTATCTCAGCGAGTGGAGCGACCACTTTCTGTCAGGGAGGTTCAGTAGATTTGACCTCGTCGTATGGATCTGGCAACACTTGGTCGACTGCGGAAGTAACGTCTACAATCACTGTAAACACTACTTCAACGATTTCTGTGACGTACACAGATGGTTCCGGATGTTCGGCAACCTCGACTCCTATCGTAATTACAGTAAATCCACTTCCGAACGCACCAACAATTACAGCCGGAGGAAGCACAACCTTCTGTGATGGAGGATCAGTAGATTTAACATCCTCTCAGGGAGCAGGGAATGTTTGGTCAACTACAGAAACTACTCAGACAATTTCAGCTACTTCGAACGGATCATACACTGTAACGTATACAAACGCCAATGGATGTTCGGCAACGTCGGCACCATTCACCGTAACTGTTAACCCATTACCAACCGTTACTCAAACGCCTTTGGGAATGGTTTGCGACTATGATCCTTCATTCACATTAACGGGAGCAAGTCCTGCAGGTGGAACGTACTCAGGAACAGGTGTCACTGGAACAACGTTTGACCCGGCAGTTGCAGGAATCGGAATTCACCCAATTACGTATGAGTTTACGGATGGAAATGGATGTACGAATAGCACAACAGAGAACATAGAAGTAGACGGATGTTTATCTATTGATGAATACATCAACGAGCAAGTAAACGTATACCCTAACCCAACCTCCGCTGTCGTAAATATCGAACTCGATGGAGAATTTTCGATTTCAATGACGGATGTAAAAGGAAGAATCGTTTATACCGGAAATGGTACAGATGAAATGAGCATCAGCACAAACTCATTCGAATCTGGTGTTTACTTAGTGCAAATTCAAAATGATGAATTCCAAACAACTGTTCGCGTTGTTAAGAATTAAATAAAAAACATAAACAGACTACGCTCGGCTTCTAGAAAGAGGTCGAGCGTTTTTTTTATCAAGATTATGGAAATTGCGCTACATTCACATCTCAATAGAAAAGAAAGCATGAAACTACTTCTGGTAACAGCACTCACGTTTACTATCCTGTCTATTTTTTCATGTGGCACGGTCCAGAAAACCTGTCGTGAAAAATACCCAGACTTGGCGGTGACTGGCTCAATTGAAATAACCAACTACACGGTAGAAAAAACAGGAATACAGACGTGTTCAGTTCACGGAAGAATGATCGATGAAAACGAGGAACCACTGATCGGAATGACGATCCACATGGAAAACCCGATCATTGGAGCAGCACTTGACCTTGACGGAAATTTTGATTTGAGGGAAATACCACCTGGTAAGCATACATTCATTCTTCGCTATATAGGTCTTCAAGAATGCACCGTTACACTTGATCTTGCTCCAGGGGACCGTGTCACTCTTGACGGAATTATGGGACCATACGATGATATCCAACTAGAAAAACCCATTATCTACCTTTACCCTGAAACAACAACAGAAATCCATGTTTCGTTGGATTATGACGGAGAGCTCACCACTACCTATCCCCAATATCCACAAGATGGATGGAAGGTTACCGCTCGCCCAGATGGTACATTATACGATCAGAATGGAAAGGAGTACTATTCCCTATACTGGGAAGGGAAATCCAGAGAACCTTTAAAAATCACCGATGGGTTTGTTGTTCCCAAAGAAGAAACGATCCCTTTTTTAGAAGAAAAACTGAAGGTACTTGGACTCAGCCCGAGGGAGGCCAACGAATTCATTATTTTCTGGCTGCCAACACTTGAAAAGAATGCCTTTAATGTGATCCACTTCAGTGGAGAAGACTATTTACAACAAGCCAAATTGAACGTTACACCAGTACCAGAAACAATGATTCGAGTTGCGATGGTTTTTCAAGGCTTAGACGCCCCAATTGAAATTCCCGAACAAGATTTGTCTCCTCTAGCAAAAAGCAGGAAAGGATTCACACTTGTAGAATGGGGCGGTCAAGAACTACCGAAATCATTCACTGTAGGAATTTAAATGGAGCGTACTCCAAATCAGCACGCTCCATTTTACGAAACTACTCCTTCGCCTCTTCCTGTAACAAATACTCTAGGAAACTGTCTACCCTTTGAATAAGGTCATGTACGTTATTGAACTGATCGTATGAACGTTCACTCCGATACTTTTGAAGTTCAATTTGTGCTTCAAGCAGTTTTCTAAATAAGTCACGCGATGTCGTCTTTTGGTCGCATTGTTTCAATGTCGTTTTCATATTTCTGTTTTTGGCGAGTGAAATGATGTGGATGCATCAATACAAGACCTGC
>JBFHGY010000175.1:0-6319 GCA_041582905.1 Crocinitomicaceae bacterium
ACCGTTTGACCGATCAACAACTCATCTCCAATAGAAATCAGTTCTACTATCATTTTTTTGTGAATTTTGCAATCGACTCGATATGTCCCGTATGCGGAAACTGATCGACCAATGAGATTTTATCCACTTGATATCCTGCCTCAATTAAGGTGTCCATATCTCGTGCTTGCGTCGATGGATTACATGAAATGTACACGATGTGCTTCGCTCCAAGATTAATCACTTTTTGCAATGATTTCGGCGCAATCCCAGCACGTGGAGGATCTAAAATCACCGTTTTAATCTTTCCGACGAAATCTGGGTATTCATTTAAGAACTTGCCGACATCAGCCGCGTAGAACTCAATATCTTCGATTCCATTGTTTCGCGCATTTCGTTTAGCATCTTCAATCGCTTCTTCCACGATGTCTACCCCCACGATACGCACATCTTTCATTTTAGTCGTAAGGATCTGTCCGATTGTTCCTGTTCCACAGAAAAGGTCCATCACCACGTCTCCTTCTTTCAAATCTCCCTCAAGCACATAGTCCAGTGCCTTCGTGTACAGTTTTTCAGCTGACTTCGGATTCGTTTGGAAGAAACTTTCCATAGAAATCTCAAAATTCAGTCCAAGTAATTGCTCAATCACAATGGGCTTACCATATAATAAGGTACATGTTCCGTTTTCGATTTTTGCGCGATCGGCTACATTATCATTGATCGTGTGCTGTAATCCAGCTAATCGATCTCCCAATTTCTCTTGAAGAAAAGTTGAGAATGCCTCTGCGTCGAACTTTTCGATTCCTTCAGACGAAGTAACCAAGTTGAGCAATAATTGATCTTGATGGAAAGATTTTCGGACTACAATGTGACGGAAGAAACCATATTTACCCGGTGGATGCCAAGCTGGCAAGCCTGTCTTCTCCAAGAACTGACGCACTTCAATTAGGATCGTTTCCCATTGTTCATCGAACATACCGCTCGGCTTGTCCAACGATTCGACCTTCCACCATGTCCCACGGCGTTTGAAGCCAAGAGCAAAGGCATCATCAATATCTTCTCCTGTTTCGCGATCATGTTCGATACACGAAAAACTATACTCCATTTTATTTCGGTAGAAGTAGTGCTCTGGTGATGAAATGAATTCATCGTACACCAACGAAGGGTCAGGCACTCCTCCAATTCTTCGGATGACTTCCAATGTAGAGTTTTTCTTCTCTTCCTCTTGTTTTTCGATAGGAACGTAAATGTACGGTCCACCTGAAATTTCTTGAAAATCGGTTATTTTCTCGATCGGAGAACGTTCTACGACATCGATTAGTTTCGCTTCAGCAAAGCGTTTTTTCTTTTTGGTAATTCTGGCTTTCGCCTTTTGTCCAGGAAAGGTGTTATCTACAAAAATGACGTAGTCACCGTTTTCCGTTGGAATCTTTGAGATCCCTCTACCTCCGAATGCGTAACCCGTTATTTCAACTGTTACAACTTCTCCTCTTCTGAGTTGCATATCAAATTAAACCTTTGATGATTCCTTTGTCTGAAGCATCGATGAATCCAAGAATTGCTCTTCTCACCTCAGAATCTGCCATCTGTTCCTTAACCGCTTCAACTCCTTTTGAAACGTTCGTACTTTGAATATAGAGCAGACGATAGATGTCTTCAATCTCTTTGATTACCTCATCGGCAAATCCTTTTCTTCTCAATCCGATAGAATTAACACCTGCAAACCCAAGTGGTTCTCTCGCTGCTTTTACGAATGGAGGAACATCTTTTCGGATGAGTGAAGCTCCACCAATAAAGGAATGTGCTCCGATCTTTACAAATTGCTGTGCTGCGACCTTTCCTTCCAGAATGGCATAATCTTCCACAATAACGTGTCCACTCAAGCCTGTATAACTGGCGAGGATGACATTGTTTCCGATTTGGCAATCATGTGCAACATGCACGTAGGTCATCAAAAGGCAGTTACTTCCAACAACTGTTTTCCATTTATCTTTGGTTCCACGATGAATTGTAACACATTCACGAATCACCGTGTTGTCACCAATCTCTACCGTCGTTTCTTCACCCTCAAATTTCAAATCCTGAGGCTCAACACCGATAACAGCGCCTGGGAAAATCTGGCAATTCTTTCCAATGGTCGTCCCTGGATAAATGGTCACATTTGGGTGAATGATGGTTCCCTCACCAATTGTGACATTTTCGAAAATAGTTGAAAAACTATCCACTCGGACGTTTGCTCCCAGTTTTGCCTGATCCGAAATATTTGCGAGCTTACTTATCATGCTTCTTTATCCTTAATCACTTGCGCGAGCATTTCAGCTTCCACAACAGGTTGTCCGTTTACGTATCCAACACCTCCCATGTTCACCAAACCGCGGCGAATTGGGGAAAGCAAGTTCAATTCGAATACAATCGTATCTCCGGGAACTACTTTTTGTTTGAACTTCACCTTGTCAATCTTCATGAAGTATGTCGAGTACAGGTGCGGATCTTCCACTTTAGATAAGGCAAAAATTCCTCCTACCTGTGCCATTGCTTCAATCATTAAAACACCTGGGAATACCGGATTTCCAGGAAAGTGACCTGTAAAAATCGGTTCGTTCATTGTGATATTCTTCACCCCGATGATTGATTCCTCACCAATTTCCATGATTTTGTCCACCATCAAGAATGGGAAACGATGCGGAAGCATTTTCTCAATATCATTGATGTTGTACAAGGGCTCTTTTGTCAGGTCGAACTTGCGTCCCGCTTTGGACTTCGACTTCATGTATTCTTTCAATACTTTGGCAAAGCGAACGTTTCCTGAGTGTCCAGGGCGAGCTGCCAAAATATGCGCTTTGATCGGCTTCCCAACCAACGCTAAATCTCCTAAAATATCAAGCAGTTTGTGGCGAGCAGGTTCATTTTCGAATTTGAGTTTAGTACTGTTGAGTACTCCCATTCCTTCCACTTTCACTTCCATGCCTTCTTTCCCTAGTAATTTTGCTAGTTTTTGAAGCTCTTCTGGATTCACGTCTTCACGTTCAACCAACACGATCGCATTGTCAAGGTCACCACCTTTGATCAAGTTATTTTTGGCCAAGAATTCCAATTCACGCAAGAACACAAATGTTCTACAAGTGGAAATTTCTTTTCTAAACTCTCCAATATTGTACATGCTTGCGTGTTGCGTTCCCAACACTGGCGATTGGTAATCAACCATAACAGTCACCCGATGATGAACATCTGGAACGGCTAAAAACTCGATTCCTTTCTCCGTATCTTCCCATGGAATATTCTCTTCCAATTCGAGGTATTCACGTTCAGCATCTTGATCTACATATCCTACTCGGTCGAACTCCTTCACAAACAACTCTGAACTTCCGTCCAAAATTGGAATCTCCGGACCATTTAGTTTGATAAGCGCGTTATCTACCTGGCAACCGTACAACGCCGCCAATACATGTTCTGTTGTGTATACACGGATTCCGTTTTGTTCCAATGTTGTTCCGCGATCTGTTCCAACCACTAGGTCGCAATCTGCCTTAATGATTGGCTGATTTTCAATATCTACACGTTGAAATTTATATCCATGATTTTCGGGAGCTGGAACCACTTCGAGTGTTACCTCTTTTCCAGTATGCAATCCTACTCCTGTAAACGAAACCGCTTCGGCGAGCGTTCTTTGCTTTTCTGACATTCGATTATTGGTCTTTTGTGAGTTTTTTGATGGTATCTTCAAGATTCTTCAATCGAGAAAGAATCATTGGTAACCTTCTGAATCCTAGGTAGGATTTTTTATAGTCATCGCTATCAAATGCGGGCGACCCCATTATTTTAGCATCATCTTTTACATTTCCACCGACACCCGATTGTGCGGCAATTTTTACGCGGTCACCAACTTTAAGGTGCCCAGCCATACCAACCTGCCCACCGATGAGCACGTTGTTTCCAACTTTCGTTGACCCCGCAATTCCTGTTTGTGCAGCCATTGCGGTATTGTTTCCTACTTCCACATTGTGACCAATCTGAACGAGGTTATCGATTTTAGCCCCTCTTCGGATCACTGTACTTCCCATGGTTGCTCTATCAATCGTTGAGTTCGCACCGATATCAACAAAATCTTCCAAGATTACATTTCCGATTTGAGGGATTTTTTGGAATTCTCCTTTTTCGTTTGGCGCGAATCCGAATCCGTCTGCACCAATTACAGCACCAGAGTGAACGATACAATTTTTACCAATCACGCAATCGCGGTAAACGGTTGCACCGGGATAAATGATTGTCCCATCTCCAATTTTCACATTGCTACCGATGGTCACATTTGGGTGGATTGCCACATCATTTCCAATCACTGTATCTTTTCCAATGTAGGATGAAGCACCAACATAGATGTTTTCTCCCACCGTTGCTGTTTCATGAATGAACGCATTCGGTTCGATACGTGGTTCTTCCTTTTGAAGCGTATCATAAAATTCGAGCAACTTCGCGAAACATGCGTAAGCATCTTCCACTTTAATGAGCGTTAAGGTTTCTGGGAGCGCATTAGACGGCTCGAAAGTGTTATTTACAATACAAACGCTTGAGGCTGTTTTGTATATGTGCTCTTCATATTTGGGATTCGCTAAAAAAGAGAGCGCTCCAGTGACACCTTCTTCAATTTTAGCAAGTGTATTGACTTCCACCGACGGATTTCCATCTACCGTTCCATTTATAATACCAGCAATTTGCTCCGCCGAAAATTTCATGCATCAAAAATATAAAAAACAAGAGGTTCGTTGACAGACTAACGAGCCTTTTATTAACATCGTTGGTTTAAAACCCTTAGGGACATTTTACTTCCGATGGAAAATCGAACGCAAGCACCTCAATTTTGTCCTTGTACCAGATTGTTTTCGCTGATACTTGAAGAGAATCCACCGTAAACACCAACACATGTTCAGGTTTTGGTTCAACATCGAAATCGGTATGTTCAAAATCTATTTTTCCTGATTCCTTCATTTTCTTGTAGACTGCTTTCGCGTCTTTCAAGTTCAATTGTTTCATCTGGCAATCAAGAACAACACTTGAATCAATGTAAATAAGGTTTTCATCAGCTGGGAATCGCCAAATATTTCCTAAACCAGAAGCTGAAGTCTCGGTTTCATTTGGATCTCCACCGAGCTTTACCTCTGTCACAAAACTTTCGTGAGGTAGAGTGAACAAGAACTTGTGTCCATTGTATTCCACTGCGTACACTTTTGAATCGTTGTTTTTATCACTTTCACCGAAAAGGACATCTCCTTCATTTAGCGCTTGGAACGCATCTTCTTTTGAGAGACCTTTCTCCTCAAATGTTTCTATTGTCTCATCAGAAACAACCATTACACGATCGAGGATGGTATTTTTTACTCGATTCTCTGGCAACCAAGAACAACCACGATTTTGGAAAAAGAAGAATACAAAGACTAACCCTAGTCCGAAACCGATTCCGTAAAACTTTAAGCGACGAAGGAATGTTGATCCCATTTATTTTTTTTCTGCGAAGATAGGCATTTGTTGTGGGATTACTTGCAGTGCTGGTATGTCGTATTGGATGATTATTCGTTCAGTTCATTTCGGGAAGCTACATTTCGACTCCGCTCCATTTCGGCTCCGCTCAATGTCCGCTGAGTATCTGCTCAATGTTCGCTGAGTGTCTACTTAATGCCCGTTGAATGTTTGCTCAATGTCGGCTGATTGTCTTATCAATGTCAGCTGAGTATCTGCTCAATGTTCGCTTAATATCAGCTGATTGTCTGCTTAATGGCCACGTTGTTTCCGATTTTCAGAATGTGCCAACTTAGGACAGAGCATTCGAAGTGAGTTGCTCGATTTGAGCAAAAAAAATCACCGTGACGAGAACGCCACGGTGATTTTTAAAAATATTATGATGATTACATCAATTTTTCCAATTTGTCTACGAGTACTTTTTCTGGAACTGCACCTACAGACTTATCCACTACTTCTCCGTTTTTGATAAACAAAACAGTAGGAATGTTTCTTACTCCAAATTTCATTGAAACTTGTTGGTTGTTATCAACATCAACTTTACCAACTAGTGCTTTTCCATCGTAATCTCCGCTCATTTTCTCGATGATAGGAGTCAACATACGACAAGGTCCACACCACGCTGCCCAAAAATCAACAACTACTGGCTTGTCTGAGTTAATTACAAGTTCTTCAAAATTTGCATCTGTTATTTCTAATGCCATATCTTAATTATTTTAGTTTCTTATTTCCAATTAGACGGAACAAATTTAATTCGTTTACGGGAGCATCAACAATTTTGCCACAAAAAACTTTCTGTCATCTTGTCATGCTAACCATTCTGCACGCG
>JBFHGY010000176.1:0-6289 GCA_041582905.1 Crocinitomicaceae bacterium
AACAGATTCGTTGGATCCGGCATTTAAAAAACCTCTGTTGATGCTGTATTCGGTTCCAATCACATCGGTTGGCACGATTTGATCACCCATTAGGTCGAAACAACCTCCACCTCCAGATGGATTCACAGAGTCGTCATTAATTGTTACGGAAACGGGTTTATCCGAAACTACGATGGACCCACTGAGCGTATTTCCAGGTGTACTTGTGGCCTGCGTAATGTTCTGACAGGTATACACGTTTCCTGCAACGGGAAGTAGGAGCGCATACGTAGTATTGGCAGGATGTCCCCCGACGACATCGCAGCGTGGTGTGATGTAGATGGTGGTGTTATCCTCTGTGGCCACGACTGAGAAATATTGGTAGGGTTGGGTAACGATACCGTCACCGTTCCTGTCCGCGCTAAGGGTTCTATTATTCCAAAGCGTTTGAAAGGGAACGACGAATTCAGTTCCCATACCGTTTTGCCCTTTCAGCGAATACGTTTCAGGGTTGTTTGGGGTACCTGGACTGATGTTGATCAAATCCGATATGAAATCGTACACAACCGTAATGAGTTCATCTGATGTAATCTTGATTCCTGAAGTAAGCACGGCATCGGCAGGTTTACTTTCCAAGTCATTCACAATGTGATTGAGCGGAATGGAACTTACGGTGTTCGCTGGAACAACAAAGCTGGTATCGTATCCTTGAGATGGTAATTGGAGACGCACATTCGATGGTGTATCGAAAGACGATATGCGAAAAGCCAATTGCACGTTTCCATCATGATCTGGTGTCACCCATGGAGCGGCGAACCAAAACACGGTATCAATTTGTGCTTGAACGCTACCTGCTGCCATTTGAATTAGGAAGCAAAGCAACATGATATATTTTAATCCCTTCATCAACCTATTTTTTCTTGTTTTCTTCGATTGACTTCTGTAAGTCTTCGATAATACTTTTATTCAACTCATCGTCTTTTTCATCGAGGGATGGTTTCTTACGGCTGATAACATACGAAAGCATGATTTCGTGCGACCCCGCCTGGTAAGAGCTTAATCCTGAGTAGGTGTAATCGAATCCATATCCGAAATTGAATTTCTCACCGACTTGCATTCCCAATGTGAGTCCAATGGCATCATCTGATCGGAAAATCAATCCACCCCAATATTTCTTGTCAAAAGTGGCTTTCACCATCAGGCTGTATTGCACGGGGACAGGTTTCACATAGCGAATAAGCGCGCTCGGCTGTATGTCAATCGGCATTTTTTTCTTCTTCGGATCACTGTTGAGGTGCATTGTGTATCCCACAACACCTGTGTAATGGAACTCAAGATTGTCATTGTAGGTCGTAAATTGAATGTTTCGACTTAACATACGGTGCATAGCTCCCATCAAGAAGAAATTTTCCGAATAAAAGTGAAAACCAGTACTCACATCAATTGCTGTAGCTGAATAGATACTTCCTGATAATACTTCATCACCTTGATCTGCCAATTGGGCATCGTACAACTTCACTCGATATTGCATGTATCCAGGCTGAATTCCCAACCCTAGCGTGTACTTGTCAGACAGTTTAAAATGGTGGGCATAGTTCAAGTAAGCTCCAGTATTCTGAGTGATTCCTGTTGTTTCAGAAAGCAAGGTAACTCCGTAACCCAACTTTCCTTCATTCTTGTAGGAGCCATTAAAGTTTCCAATAATCAAACTTGGGGCGCCATCGAAGCCAACCCATTGGTTTCGGTACGAAATGTTCGCCTTATGAACTCCTTTACTGCCTGCGATCGCGGGGTTGTAATAGAAATCATTCAGTAAGAAATTCGAATAAATTCCACGTTGCTGTGCATGTGAAGTATCAACTACGCCAAGCACAAAAAAGAGGGAGAGGATCAGTAGTGCTTTCATCTTATTGTTTCGATTTTAGAATGAGTACTGTTCCTTTGTAGATGTCAGCCTCATTGCCTGCATCATTAATGTCTATTACATAGTAATAAGTTCCATCGGGAAGTAATTCTCCGTTGTAGATTCCATCCCATGCAAAGTTGTATCCTTTCGAGAAGAATACTTGTTGTCCCCATTGATTATATACTTCAACGCGGGCTTCAGGATAGAGCAAATTGATAAAATCAAGCTTCCAAATATCATTTTTTCCATCTCCATTAGGTGAAATAGCATTTGGAATGAGTGTTTCCACTTTTGTCGTTACCGTGTTGATCGTAATCGATGCTGATGTGCTATCTGAACAACCAAGTGCTCCCGTTACGACTTGCGTGATGGTATAGGTTCCATTACTGAAGTACGTATTCGAAGGGTCTTCTTCGGTGGATGAATTTCCATTACCAAACTCCCAGTAGTAATCCGTTGCGTTACTGGATGTATTGATGAAGTTAAAGACGGCACCAATATTCAACCCATTGTTCGTGTTGTACGTAAATCCTGCCGTCGGATAGGGAGGAATGTTGAGCGTTTGAACCAAAGTGTCGTAGCAACCGTTCGATGTTCCGACGATATGTGTAATGGTATAATCGCCTTCGTCCGTAAACAATTGGGAAGTGTTCGCATTGGCACTTGTGCCCACTCCTCCGAAGTCATAATACCAGTACGTAATTGGGTCGTTTGCGGTCGTCGAGTTATCGGTAAAGTCAACGATGATTTGGTTGTTCGGACAATCCGAAGAACTGGTGTAAGAAGCAACTGGAATTTCAAAGGAGCTTACGTCTTGCACAATCGTATCTGTACATCCTACGCTAGATGTCACGATTAACTCAACAGGATAGCTTCCTGAATTTGAGAAGACATTCGTCGGATGTTGGTCTGAAGAAGTTTGCCCGTTTCCAAAATCCCATTCCCATGTGGTAAGTGTTCCGTAGCCAGAAAGCGAAAAATCGGTGAATGCTGTCGCTTCATTCGCGCATTCCTCAGTGAAACTGAAGTTGGCGAATGGTGGAGCAACGAAGGTAATCTGAACAACATCATTTTCCGCTGCGCAGTTTCCGTTATTGGTAGATGTGAGTGTTAAGAATAAGTTTCCAGAAGACACTTCGGAAGGCGTTGGTGTGTAATTAGCAGAAAGATCGCTTGAGCTCGCTGTAAATACACCTGCTCCTCCAGACCAAAGACCTGTCGTTGTTGGTCCAGAAACTGTTCCACTTAAATCGATGGCAGCATCATTTGAACAGATTAATTGATTGACACCTGCATCCACAACTGGAGCGCCAGTGAACATAATCAGAACGCTGTCGTACTCTGGTACACAATCTCCGTTCCCCGTAGATTCTAAAAACAGTAATACTTCGCCATTGGCAATATCGGCTGGACTTGGTTGGTACGTAGCATTTAAATCCAAATTGTTGGGTTGGAAAATACCGCCACCTGTGGTTGTCCATTTTCCTGTGGTAGTAGCGCCAGAAACGGAACCGCTCAAGGTTGCATCCGGAGCATTTTCACATACGACGATGGTATCTACACTGATGGCTACAACGGGTGGAGGCGTAAACGTAATTTCCATCGTATCCGTTTCTGCTTCGCAGTTGGCCATGTTTGTAGAAGTCAAAACAAGTTGAACATTTCCGGTACTAATATCTGCTGCAGATGGAACGTACTGAGCGTCCAAAGTATCAGGGTGAGGAGCAAAAACTCCTGTTCCCAAGGTTGTCCACGTTCCTGTTGATGCTCCACCACTTACTGCACCTGCCAACTGAACGGTAGCATTGTTCTCGCAACTGGTTTGATCTGCGGATGCACTCACGATGGGCGCAGGACTCACCGTCAACTCAATGGTGTCTTTTCTGTTGAGACAAGCTCCCGTTGAACTCACAATGAGTTGAATGGGTGAAATCAACGTATCCAATGGACTTGGGATGTATTCATTCGTGAGTACATTGGAAGCAAAAGCAAAAGAGCCGAATCCACTTGTACTCCACGTTCCTGTAATGTCTCCACCACCAATCACTCCATCCAAAGGAAGTGTTCGGTTGGCACAGATCGTTGTGTCGTTTCCTGCGAGTGCAAATGGGTAGGAATCAAATTCTGAGAGGTAAGCATAACCCGCGCCAGAACCACTATTTCCCTGAAGCATTCCCATGGAAAAGATGTCGCCTGCATTAGTGATTTCAGTGTAAGTTCCTACAGGAATATCCGCAGTCGAGAAATAAATCGAAGCAATTTTGTAGTTGCCTGACGTCCCAGGTACATTCACAAATTGAAGAGGAGTGATCAATGAGGCATTTCCATTGACAGAAAATTGGCCTTCGAAGCCAGCTCGTGTGCAAAGGAAAATCCCAAGAGAATCAGCAGATGTACGCGTAAACGAAGTGGAATAAGTTCCAGCACAACTTAAGTGAGGCACTTGCGCTCCGCTCAACTCACAACCGTATCCAGAGGCGTGCCAGACATATACGGGTTTCGACGTCTCGATGTAGGTTTGAGGATCATTTAAATCGATCTCATAGGCTTCACCCCAACTAAGAAGTGTGGTGGTAGTTCCAGAGCTCGTTACTGTAACGCTTGTACCATTTTGTGTGGCAAGAACATACGCACGATCAAAGGAAGACGTTCCTTTTTGAAGAGCGAAATTGCTTCCAATGTAATCGGTGCTTGTAATTTGATCTCCCATTGAGTTGGAGCAAGTTCCCTCCATGAGTGCTCCAGAAAACAGTGTTAAAGCAATGGGTTTATTCGAGGAAATAATCGATCCGGAAAGCGATGAACTTCCGAGCAAATCGGTATCGCGTGCGCTGTAGGTTTCTCCTTCATTCAACACAACAGAGAAGGTCACGTCCTGCGCATGTCCCGTAATGTTTGTTCTTGGTGTAATCAAGACAGTTGTTCCATCTTCAGCGGCAACAATGTCAATGGATGAAAATGACCCAGGAGTAGTAACCGTATTATCCCAATGTTTTTGAAAAGGAGTGTAGAAATTCGTTCCGAGTGCTTTGGTTCCTTTCAAAGAGAAGATTTCCTTGTTGCCGGGAGCAGCTACCTCATAAAAAGCTCCGATTTGTTCTGTCGCTTCAATTTTTAGTCCTGTTGTCGCGACAACGTCTGCCGCTGGACTTTCAACGGATGCCAAAAATGGTGTAAGGTCTATGCTGTTCGTGCTGTTTGCGGGAAGGGAAACCGTTATCGGGGTAAAGGTTCCGTTCGCAGGTTGAGATACAGTAACAGTAGATGCATTTTCATACGATACAAGTCGCAGAAAGATAGGAGATTCTCCTTCGGAGTTCGCAATTTCAGGTGCTGCAAACCAGAACAATGTGTCAATTTGCGCTTTACTCTGAAAAGCAAAGAAGAAGCAAATGAGAAGCAATAGAATGTGGAGAGGTCCTCGAATAGTTTTCAAGCTCATGAGATACGCAGTAGTTTTGTATTCAGTGGTGCAGAGTTATTTTAAAGGTTGAAAGGTATTAAAAAATTAGGTAAACAAAGGAAAAAGTGTCAATAATTTAACTCTTTCGCATACTGAATTTAGCGTATATTTGCTCCGAACTACAATTTGAAGAATTCATGACACGTACGAGTGAACCATTGCAGATTTACAACACCTTGAAAGGTGAAAAAGAGATTTTTAAGCCCGTAAATGAAGGGTTTGTTGGTTTATATGTTTGTGGGCCAACTGTTTATAGCAATGTTCACCTGGGGAATTGTCGTTCATTTATTTCCTTTGACATGGTGTATCGCTACCTTACTCACTTGGGTTACAAAGTGAGATACGTTCGAAACATCACAGATGTAGGTCACTTGGTAGATGATGCGGATCAAGGGGAAGATAAAATCGGAAAAATTGCTCGATTGCAACAATTAGAGCCGATGGAGATTGTGCAACAGTACACCATCGATTTCCATAAAGTCATGGATCAGTTCAACACCATTCCGCCAAACATTGAACCAACTGCAACGGGACACATCATCGAACAGATCAATATGATTGAAGCGATTCTGAAAAATGGATTTGCGTATGAATCGAATGGTTCGGTTTATTTCGATGTGGAAAAATACAACGAGTCTCATCCGTATGGACAACTTTCTGGACGTAAAATCGAAGACTTGATATCGAACACGCGCGAGCTGGACGGTCAAGACGAAAAACGCGCTCCACTTGACTTTGCGTTGTGGAAAAATGCGGCGGATGAACACCTGATGAAATGGCCTTCTCCATGGGGAATCGGGTTTCCAGGGTGGCACCTCGAATGTTCGGCAATGAGTACGAAATACCTTGGAGAAGAATTCGATATTCACGGAGGAGGAATGGACTTGAAGTTTCCTCATCACGAATGTGAAATCGCGCAAGGATCTGCTGCGAATGGAAAA
>JBFHGY010000177.1:0-6286 GCA_041582905.1 Crocinitomicaceae bacterium
AATGTTGGATAAAGCGTTTTGCGTTGTTGGGTGTGTCCAACGGAAGATAGCACACGTAATCGGCGTGATGTTCTCGCTTTTGGTAGTGTTCAAATCCTGAAGGTGAGAAAAAAGTAACGAGTAAAAACAACTCAGGGTGTTCTTCCTTGATTTTCGCCATCAATGGAAGTCCTTGATCAAATTCTCCCAATGAAGCACAGTGAAACCAAATCACTTCTTTTCCTTGAGTGTTTGGTAAGTGAGAATGCCAGTTTTTTCTTCCTTCTATCCATTTTTTTGCCTTAGGAAGAAAGGTGGAAGCGACGCGAACGCCAAATCCATACAATCGAACTCCAACTGTGTAGAGAGCTCGCATCAATCGAAATAAAAATCTTTTGGTTGACGTTGGTAAACAGGAATCACCCAACCTGCTTTAATTCCAAATTGAAGATCAAGTCGTAAGTCGGTAGAAACAGGTGTTTCGGGAGAATCGAAATTGATCGTACGCTGATTTTTGGTGAATCCTTGCTGTGCATAGAATCCTGCAAAGAAATTAATAGGACTGTCATTCGCCATGAGTGAATAGCCGATAAATTGACTTGTCATAACGCCTGTTGTCAAGCGGTCATATCCTTTTCGATAATCCAATTCTAAAAGAGGAACAACGTGATCTTGTGTTTCAATACGAAGCTTGTGCATCATGTATCCTAAACCAAAATTCACGTAGATTCCTGAGTTCGGATTCGGTGCTAACACAGGAATAACTTTTCCTACCAAAGCATTAGCGTAAAATCCACGAGGAAGTGTTCGAACAATCGCGATGTCTCCGTTTTGATCCGTAATGTTTCCTTTCGAATCTTTTAAATTGTCCAGAACTCCCGGGATTTTATTGGTGTTGGAAAACATAAACATTCCATCAACCCCAAAAATCCAGTTTTTCTTGGTTTTATAGCCAGCGAAAATTCCAATGTGATTCAAATAGCCGTATCGATCAGCTAAATCTCCAGCAGTCATTCCCCCAGCATATTGAACAGCCAGAAGGGTACTTGAGATAGTTGAGTCCGAAACATTTCTTTGTGCCTGTGCTGAATGGGAGGCAACTAGAAAGGAAGCAAAGAGGAAATACGTGTAGAATGTTTTCATACCTTGAGTCAAATGATCTTCATTAGCGACAACGAAGTTACGTATCAAATATTGGATTTGTATGGGATTTAGTCTTTTTTGTGAGCAATAGCACAAATCAAAAAGCCTCACGAAATAAACTCGCGAGGCTTTTGCTTGTAGTTAGAGGGAATGCTTAATTCTTTACTTTGTAAAGTGATGTCTGTACGATAACACGTCGGTTTTTCGCACGTCCTTCTGCTGTATCGTTTGTTGCAACTGGACGCGTTTCACCAAATCCTTCTGATGTTAAATGGTCTGCATCAACTCCTTTTTTGATCAAGTAATCTTTTACCGCTTTGGCGCGCGCTTTCGAAAGATCTAAGTTCATTTGATCGTTTCCTTGACTGTCTGTGTGTCCTTCAATCGATGCTTTTACCTCTGGGTGCTCTTTGAAAATAGCAGCCAATTTATCTAAGTCAGGGAAGGACTCTGCTTTAATGGTAGATTTTCCTGAGTTGAAATAAATGTGTTCTGAGGCACTTTTGATTTCTTCGAGCAATGCTTCATCCAAAGCACATCCTTTTGCAGCTACTGTTCCAGCTACAAGTGGACAATGGTCTGCCTTGTCTCCAACAGTATCTCCGTCGGTGTCTGGGTTGTTTGGATCTGTTCCCAATTCTTTCTCCTCAGTGTCAGTTAATCCGTCTCTGTCACTATCTGGTTCTGCATTTTCTGGACATCCATTGTCTTTACCAGGCACGGTTGGACAATTGTCGGCGTTGTCTTTTACACCGTCACCGTCTGTATCAGGATTGTTTGGGTTTGTTCCCATGTTTGCTTCTTGAGCATTGGTAAGACCGTCTCCATCAGCATCACAATCTGGACCATTTTTCAACGGGTCACATGCATCTTTTGCATTTGATTTCATTGTCGCTACTGCCGTTGTTGATGGTGAATCAACTCCGTTTATTTCTTCACCGTCGTTCAATCCGTCTCCATCTGTATCTGGGTTGTTTGGATTTGTTCCCAAGGAAGCTTCCATAGCATCAGTAAGACCATCTTTGTCTGTATCTTTTTCTGAAACTCCTTCTTCAATCGAAACTCCATCTACGAAGTAGTATGCGCGAATTCCGTTCACACCGTTTCCTTCAGAAACTGATTTAGTGGATGCTGGACCGTTAAATACACCAATTGTTACGTAGCTCTCATTTCCCGTCGCTTTGAAAGTTCCAGAGATTTTTGTCCACTCTGATTTTGAGTCGGCTACAGTTTTAGTTGATACTTGTGGAGTAGCCATAATGTAGGCATTTGACGTTTGGTTCATAGCGTCAGAAGTCAAGTAGGCTCCAAATCCACTAACGGCGTACCCGCTGTTTTCGGCAAGGCTTACGTAGTAAGTTACTTTATATGTCTTTCCTGCTGTGAGTGATTTATCCAATTTTGTCGTGATGTACTCTCCATATTTTCCGTATCCGTTTGTTTCAACAACGGCCATGTCAGAAAGAGAGAATCCTGAAGACTTATCATTTTGATAGGCAATAATACCAGCATAACCATCTCCTTTAAAAGCTGCTTGTTGACCTAAGCGGTTCTCAGATGTTCCCATGTTAGAACATTTACTTGCATTCTTATGATAGAAATCAGCTGTTCCTCCGTTGGCGTTACTCCATCCACTCGCCAAGTTAATTTGGTTAAATGTTCGTGGTGCTTTGGTTGCGTTTGAAAAATCTCCATTTGAGATTTGTGCCATAGCTGAGCTTGTAGTAAAGGCAAACGCCGCGGCTGCAAGTGCGAATTGTATGCGTGTTTTCATTTGATTGATTTTTTTTGGTGACACGAAGTTATATGGTTGAAAGTGAAAAGAATGCATTTGGTTTTTGATTTTCTGTGAGTGAACAATAGAATTCGATGAGTTGCGTTTATTTACGATTTAGAGGGTGTAGATTTGAGAATCTGTTGGGTCTCAAATTTACATTCGTGGAAATAGTATTATCTTTAACGTCGCTTTTAAAAGGAACCCTTAGCATGAGAAAAATTCAAATGGTCGATTTGATCGCCCAGTATCAAAAAATCAAACCAGAAGTTGATAGTGCCATCCTTAATATTATGGAGAATGCACAGTTCATTAACGGCCCTGAAGTTCAAGGGTTTCAGAAAGAATTAGAGGAGTATCTGGATGTGAAACATGTGGTGCCATGTGCCAACGGAACAGATGCACTTCAAATTGCATTAATGGCAATTGGCGCAAAACCGGGCGATGAGGTAATTACACCATCATTCACATACATCGCTACAACGGAGGTAATGGCTCTTTTAGGGTTGAAACCTGTTTTTGTGGAAGTGGAAAAAGATTCATTCTGTATCGATCCTGCAGCAATTGAAGCGGCGATAACAGATAAAACGGTAGCAATTGTTCCTGTTCACTTGTATGGTCAGGCTGCTAACATGAATGAAATCATGGATATTGCCAACCGTCATAATTTAAAGGTGATTGAAGACAATGCTCAAGCGATTGGAAGCGATTATCACATGGCGGATGGATCAACGAAAAAGACGGGAGGTATTGGACATATTGGATGTACTTCGTTCTTCCCTTCTAAGAATCTAGGTTGTTATGGTGATGGTGGAGCGATCTGCACAAACGATGATGAACTGGCTCAAAAGATGCGAATGATTGCAAATCACGGTCAAAGCAAGCGATACTATCACGATGTGGTAGGATGTAATTCACGTTTGGACAGTATCCAGGCAGCAGTGCTTCGAATTAAATTGAGACGACTTGACGAGTATATTGATGCACGTAGAGCCGTAGCGGATCATTACACGAAGTTCTTTGCTCAGTTCCCGCAGATCAAAACTCCTGTGAAAGATATTTATTCACGTCACGTATTCCATCAATACACATTAACGTTGGATGGAGTGGATCGTGATGGGCTGAACGCTTTCTTAGCAGAAAAGGAAATTCCTTCCATGATTTATTACCTTGTTCCTGCTCACCGTCAGAAAATGTTTGATGCTTTCGGTAGCGCGTCAACGGAATTGCCAACAACAGATTGGTTGACGGAGCGTGTGATTTCACTCCCAATTCACACGGAAATGGAACAAGAACAACTCGATTATATTTGCCAAGGAGTAGCAGAGTTCATCTCAAAATAATTAAATGAAAAGAATAGCAGTCGTTGGAACAGGATACGTTGGTTTAGTTACAGGAACCTGCTTTGCAGATACCGGAAATCAAGTGACTTGCGTCGACATTGATAAAGATAAAGTAGACAGTATGCGCAATGGGAAAGTTCCCATTTATGAACCGCATTTAGATAGCGTATTCCAACGAAATATTGAGGCAGGAAGAATTTCATTCACAACGAATCTTAAAGAGGCGGTGGATGATGCAGAAATCATCTTCTTGGCTCTACCAACTCCCCCTGGCGAAGATGGTTCGGCAGACTTGAGTTACATTCTTGCAGTGGCTGAACAATTGGGTGAAATGATTACAGATTACAAAGTGATCGTTGATAAATCAACTGTTCCAGTAGGGACGGCAAGAAAAGTAGAAGCAAAAGTTAAGGAAAAGGCAAAGGTTGATTTTGCAGTGGTTTCCAATCCTGAGTTCTTACGTGAAGGTTTTGCCGTAGACGATTTCATGAATCCAGATCGTGTGGTAATCGGAACATCGGACCCAAAAGCGGTGAAGGCGATGGAAGAATTGTACAAGCCCTTCGTGAGCAACGATAAGCCACTCATCGTAATGGATGAGGAGTCGGCGGAGTTGACGAAATACGCCGCAAATTCTTTTCTAGCGACGAAAATTACATTCATGAACGAAATCGCAAACTTTTGCGAGTTGGTGGGTGCCAATGTCGATAAAGTTCGTTTAGGTGTAGGAACAGATGCTCGAATCGGACCACGCTTTTTATATCCAGGAATCGGTTTTGGAGGAAGCTGCTTCCCAAAAGACGTTCAGGCGCTTGTCAAAAGTGGACGAGAACAAGGATACGAATTCAAAATTATCAATAGCGTTCTCGAAGTAAACCATAAACAGAAATTGCGATTGGTGGAAAAAGTAGAGGACTACTTTGGTGATGTGAAAGGAAAGAAATTGGCCTTGTGGGGATTGGCATTTAAGCCAGATACGGATGATATTCGTGAAGCTTCTGCTTTGTATATGATTCAGACCCTGACTGAAATGGGTGCCGAAATCATTGCCTTCGATCCAGAAGCAGCCGAAAATGTGAAGAAAACAATCGGAGACTCGATTCAATATGTGACGAATCAATACGATGCACTCGACGATTGTGATGCATTGTTGATCGCAACTGAATGGGGAATGTTCCGAAATCCAGATTTCGAACAAATAAAATCAAGAATGAAACAACCCGTTATTTTTGACGGACGTAACTTGTATGATTTGGATCGAATGGCAGAGCGTGGTTTTTACTACAGCTCAATTGGACGACAAACGATAATTCCGAAATTCAACTAAATGGAAAGGCGTAAACGTATATTAATTACTGGTGCTGCTGGTTTCTTAGGGTCGCATTTGTGTGATTTCTTCATCGATAAAGACTACGAAGTGATTGGGATGGATAATCTCATTACAGGGAATCTGAAAAATATTGAACACCTCTTTCCGCTGGAGAATTTTGAATTTCATCATCATGATGTGTCTAATTACATCCACGTTTCAGGTGAATTGGATTACATTCTTCATTTTGCCTCACCGGCAAGTCCTATCGATTATTTGAAAATCCCGATTCAAACACTGAAAGTGGGTTCATTGGGAATTCATAACTGTCTCGGATTGGCAAAGGCGAAAAACGCTCGTTTGATGATTGCTTCAACTTCAGAAGTATATGGAGATCCAGAAGTACATCCGCAAGTAGAAGAATATTGGGGACATGTAAATCCAGTAGGACCAAGAGGTGTCTACGACGAAGCAAAACGTTTTCAGGAAGCCATAACAATGGCGTACCATACCTATCACGGGTTGGAAACACGAATCGTGCGTATCTTTAATACCTATGGACCAAGAATGCGTCTGAATGATGGACGTGTTTTGCCTGCGTTTATTGGACAAGCATTGAGAGGTGAAGACCTGACAGTGTTTGGAGATGGTTCGCAAACGCGTTCTTTCTGTTATGTAAGCGACCTAATCGAAGGAATCTACCGCTTGCTCATGAGTGATTACGCAATGCCAATGAAC
>JBFHGY010000178.1:0-6281 GCA_041582905.1 Crocinitomicaceae bacterium
ACATAAAAAACTTGGAGTGCCGATTCGATGTAGAGTTGTCCTGCAAAGCATAGATATACGTATAAACTGGATGAAATAATGGCAAACAACCAGCACCAAATGTTTCGAAGAGCAGCGAGAATAACATAAGCAATGCCCGTAAATACGGCAACCCACTCCCACAAGCTGGTGGCTAGAATTCCATGATATACACTTTCCCAAAAAGACATCGTATAATTTTCGGCAAAGATAGGGTTTTCGATTTTGCGTTGATCGGATAGTTCGATTTCCAATTTCCGAAAATCCGATTCTCTTATGATCCCACACCGCTGAAGGCAGCCGCGTAGCGAATCCAACCATCAACTAATTTTGGCACGTATTCTGCTAAATGATGGGCATTAAGTATATTTTTTCTAACTTGGAGACGAAAATCTCTAGTCAAATATTCACCATGAAAAGAATCGTAGGTACACTTGGAGCAGCCTTTTCACTGATTTTGCTCGTTTCTGCAATGAAGAGCGTCGCTGTGACAGTAGATTTATATTCAAAAGGAATTCCAATTAGTGTTGACGCGCCCAATGGGGCAACAATTCGATCTGGTTTGATGGATGGAATGGAGATGGAGAACGGAAAAACCTTGAACTGGGAAATCAATAAAGGTGAGTTTAGTTTGGATGTATCGATGCAAGATGCGGACATGACGCAGACAAAGACAGAGTACGTTCGTTATTCGAAAAGCGTAGCGCAAAAAGACAAGAGTTTTGTGCGTTTTGTTGAGTCGGATATGAATGGTTTTTTGGTGATGCTGAGTTTCAACGGAGCCATCGAATATGATTTTTACCACGTAGTGGAGAAAGACAAACGCGCGATCGAATTCTCTGTTGGATTAGGAACATCTGACTATAGTCTAGAAAATATCCGAAAAATTTATCACGCTGCGCAAACTGCACACTAACGTACTTTCGCAAGTACTTCGAAAGGTACAATCACCTTTTCTTCATTCCACACGAGTTGACAAGCATATTTCCCTACGGGAAGATCTGTAAAATTGATGTCGACCACGTGGTTTCCAAAAACGAGATCAAAATTTTCTGCATGAACTTTTCCAAGTGATGGAATTTCCCATAAAGTCAGCCGCACTTCTCCTTCGTCGGGAATCGTGACATACAATTTACTGCTTTCATCCACAGGATTTGGAGAGATGTAGGCAGCAAAATCGGGTTTGCCACTTTCTCGTTTCGCATCCAATGGTGTTGTGTTCGGATGAATCTGTCTTTCTTGAAAAAGAGGTCCTGGCGTTGGGGCAATTGACGAGCTTGATGCTCCAGCTAAAAACCGCTTAGGATCGAATGGATCTTCATCAATAGGGGTGATGCTACCGTTAATGACTAAATCTCCCATCCAATCGGTAACACAAACAATTTCTAAAGCTTCGGGGTCAAACTGGACAAAACCGTCGAGCGGAGACATAATCGATGTTCCTGTTATGATTAACCACGGATCAATTTCAGCCCACGGGCGCCACGGCGAGATTTCCAGGGAGTCTAGTCCATGATATCTCATAATGGTGTCATTCATCACAGCAATGGAATCATTGAGTTGAGCAATGTCCAACGTGTCTTTCTCTTCCTCTTCCATCATCTGCTCACTGTGCGTCTGCATCTGTTCTACCACTTCTTTCGAAAAAGTCGATTGACAACTAAATAAAGTCAGACCAAAAACAGCCACCAACGAAAACACCCACACAGCGCGAAACGATTGTTGGTCGCTTTGCCATGGAATAAATTCGTTGTTGATTTCTATGAGTTGACGATTTTCAATATGACCACAAACACGCTCCTTGGCTTGCATTTTCTTAGAAAGAATGGCTTTTATCTCAACAGCAGATTTATTGGTGAAGTCGGTAACTTCAAACGCACATTTCTGACAGAATGCACCTTTTTCTGTGGGAGACATTTCCGACCAGTTTTCGGAGCAGGGTTGAGGTATGGATACTTTCATAGTGTTAGCTCTATAACGTAGAAATTGCCGTAAAGTTGCCACTAACCCAGATTACCACTCATTCTCGTAGATCTACTGTTCAATCAATAGATTAGCATTTTGTCGTTATTCTAATTTGAAGTTAGTATTTTAAGATTCAAAGCAATACGCATGAAACACCTTCTACTATTCTTATCCGTAATGACTTTTGCGATATCTGGATTTTCTCAGGTGGAGGATACGACCTTTCAAAATGTGGAGGAAGTGGTTATTTCCGCGCAAAAGCAAAAGGAATTCGTGTTTTCCGATCCGAAATACTACATTGTAGACTTTACCGTACATGATACGTTCGCGATTCTTCTCATGAAAAATTTTGGAACGTACTTTTTATATGAGCTCGACAGAGACATGAACTTCCGACATAAATTGAAGCTTTCCATTAATGCCGATTTTTTAATGAAGGACTGTTTTGAAAATACCCGCGTTGTCACCAAGGATAGTGTTTATTTCGTTTTGAATGATTCGCTCGGATTGTTTATTACGGAGAAGCATTCTCGCCGCCATTTCATGCATGCAATGTCGAAATGTGCTGGATCAACATCTGAAAAAATTGTTTTTGAAAAGAAGTCAAACTACAATCAAGATCAGCTCTACTACACAGTCGATATTGACAGCGGAGACCGAAAAATTGTCTACGAAATGAAGGACAATGAAATTACCCGAAGTATGCGTGAGGCAGCTGCTCAACTTTACCTCAAGGATTGGGTTCCAAGAGCAAGAATGGCAGAAGATGGAAAAGGAGGAAATTATACGAGAGACACGGAAACATCGATGAGTCAAGAGTTAAATGCACAACGAATCCTGAATGGTATGCAGGATCGAGCCACTTTTGTAGCGAGTCATGTACTAAAACCTAAATACAATCCACTTTTCACGGTTGATGACACGCTCTATGTCTTTAATCATGTTGATGGGCGTGCGGAAATTTTGAGTCAAAATGGAGAAGTGGTTCGAAGTGTTCCAATTACCTATCATCTGAACAAAAAATGGGATAAAAAAGTCTACGCGGATCGAGTCGAGAAAGAATTTTATGCCGTGAAGTTGAGAAATGGCGTTCAGCAATTAATACGGTTAGCACTGAGAGACGGAGAACAACAATCGGTTTCGGAAATAACCAAACACGCTTATCCAAAAAAAGTAGTTGTTCGGGGAGGATATGCGTATTATACTTACAAGGAATCTTTTGAGTCGAACTTAAATACGATGTATAGACAGAAGCTTTAATTTGTGCACAATGAAAACGAGTGTTCTTCTCTTATGTATCGTCTTTTCATTCTTGGGATATAGCCAAGGAAGTGACTCAACCTATCAGGAAGTGGAGGAAGTATTTATTAATTCCAAGAAAAAGAAGGATATCGTATTTGAAGATCCGAAGTATTTCATTGTTGACTTCTCCGTTACGAATGAGAAGACCTTTCTTCTCATGAAAAATTTGGGAAAGTATTACCTCTATGAGTTAGATGAAAACATGAAGTTCCTGAGTAAGCTTCGCATCAAGATGAATGCAAACGCATTGTTTCAAGACTGCTTTGGGAACACACATCTGGTAACCAGCGATAGTGCTTATTTCATTCTCGACGATGAATACGGACTGTTCCTCACTGAAGCGCATCCACGCAAGGAATTTTTGAAAGCAATGGAAAAATGCGTCGGTGCCACAGAGAATAAAATCATCCTGGAAGAACATGCTCGACATCAGCAAAATCAGACCTTCTACACCTTTGATAGATCTTCTGGAACCAAAGAAATGATTTACAAGATCAACGACAGTACCTATTTAAGTAATCTATCGAATGAGTCTTCCGATATTTTAGAAGGAGTGAGCGAAGTCCGTTTGCGTCAACGGTATTTGTTTGGCAAACTGGAGCTTCCTCAACGGTATAATCCGCTGTTTCTGGTTGATGATTCCATGTACATATTCAATCATTTTGAAGGGAGGATGGATCAACTGGATATGGACGGTAATGTTCAAAAGTCGCTTAAAATCAATCACCATAAGAAGAAAGGCTGGGATCGACGTATCTATTCCGATATTTCAAAACGACAATTCTACGCGGTGTGGGTGAAGAATGGTGCTCAACACTTAATAGGATTGGCTATGAGTGAAGATGAACAAAACTTTGGGTCAAAAATCACGAAACATGCCTATCCAGAGAAGGTGATCGTTCGAGATGGCTACGCGTACTATACCTACAAACCGAATTTCGATGCAAATTTGAATAAATTGTACCGTCAAAAGTTGTAAGGGGGACGCTGAATGATTTGTACCCAGAAATCTATGAGGTTTCATTTTTCATTTGTATCTTACGTTAGACCTTATACGCCTCTACTATGATGAAAAACCTCATACTGTTCTTGATACTTTTACCAGCGATCACTCAATTTTCCCTTGCGCAAATAGATGACACAACTTTTCAAGACGTAGAGGGAGTTACTGTGTTTTCCGAGAGCGAAGCGGCGATCATCTTTGAGGATGATCGGTTCTATATTGTTGATTTTTCACTTTCTGAAGACCGTACCCTCATGTTGATGAGGAATATGAGAAATTACTTCATTTATCAACTCGATGAGGAATTAAAGTTTGTTGACAAAATCAAAATAGATGGGGGGGCGGATGCTTTATATGACGATTGTTTTGGAAACACACACTTGGTAACGAAAGATAGTGTCTACCTCATTTTAGAAGATGATAAAGGAATATTTCTTTCGGACCGAAATCCCACAACGAAATTTATGGAAACGATGGAAAAGTGTGTTGGCGTAACATCGGAGAAAATCATTTTTGAACATCACTCAAACCTGAATCAATTTCACGTTTTTCACACCGTTGATATGCAAAATGGTGAAGAAGCGGTTATCTATGAAGTGAATGATACTGCTCAGGCGAAAAGTTTGCTAGAGGAAGGGATTTTATTGAGGAATGAGTTGTGTGAAGCGCAAAACATTATCATGGAATCAGCAACGAAGGGAGTATCTGATGAAGAAGCTCATAAAATGCACAGAGAGTTAAATGCGCGGAAGCAAAGAATGAGCTTTTTTAAAAGTCATTTAATTCGACCACAGTATAACCCAATGTTTGTGGTGGATGATACGCTGTATTTTTTCAATTATGCCAATAACCGACTTGATCGAATGGATCAGCACGGAAATCTGATCGACTCACACACCATTTCACATCATAAACGAGAAGGTTGGGAAAATAAAATATATTCGGATATCGTCGATAATCGATTTTATGGCGTTCGCGCAATTGACGGAATTTTGCATCTCAATAGACTGTTAGAACCAACGTTTGAAGAAGGATTTAGTTCCAGATTATCTCATCACGCTTATCCCAAAAAAGTGATCGTGCGCGATGGCTATGCTTACTATACGTACAAACCGAATTTCGATGCCAATTTGAACAAATTGTATCGTCAGAAGTTATAGTTGTATACTACTGACTTTCTTCTTCTTCATCAGGTAAAATCAGATGTTTATACTTTGTATACAAGAAAGAAATGATCAATAAGAGAACGCCTAATGAAATAAAAGCAATGGTTTTTCCTCCACTGTTGACATTGGCAATATCGTAGGCAAACAGCTTAATGAGCGTGATTCCGAATAAAATCAGGGCAAGCAGTCGCAAGTGAACCTTCTTCTTCCAAATTCCCATGGCAATGAGCCCGAAGGCATAGATTCCACCAAAAATCGTTAATCCTGCACGGTAAAAATCACCACCGCCATTCATTCGTTTGATGTGGATAAGTTCTGAACATGCAACCCAGATCAAACAGATGTGAATCACAATTTCCACAACTTGCTTCAATGCCTTTTGCGGATGGAAATGACGTAGCGCCAACCAATTTGAAGCGAGTGTAGCAGCAAGAGCCGCATATCCAATGTAACGAATGGAATACGTTAAACTGTACTCGGCAATTTTGTGTCCGTGTAAATCCAACAGCGCGCGATCTCGCAGTAAACTCATATTGAACAAGCCAATCGTGAGGAAGAGTAGAACAACCGCACTACTCGCAATTCCCAGCACAAGTGTAAAGGTCTTATTCTTCAAAACGAATCGGTTGGCAAGCTGAAGAACGGCTAAATAAACCAGTCCGAGGATGAGAATCCAAATCGTTTTTAGCTTGTCGGTACTCGAGAAGAAATCATTGAAGAAAGTGGTTCTATAAGCATCTGTTCTCGCGAGTTGATCCCAATACACATCAATTTCTTTCGCCATAGTGAAGAAGAAAATAAGAGCTCCAAAGTACACGAGTCCGCTA
>JBFHGY010000179.1:0-6241 GCA_041582905.1 Crocinitomicaceae bacterium
CAAACTTATTCAGAACGAGAACAGGATCAATTCCAGCATCACGAAGCGGCTGTAGGAAGCCCCATCCGTTGATCTTTAGGAAATTCTTTTTCGTTCCCTTCGTGATCTCATACTTCGCCAATTCACCTTCAGCCGTCCCACTTTTCTTACTGAGTTCAATGGTTCCACTGTAACGTTCACCAATCTTGACATCTACCTCAAACTTTCGATTTCCAGATGCATATTGATCATCCAAGTATTTCGACCAAGCATCGGTAAGATTAAGACGATGAGAAATATCCAGTGGAGTGGTTGGTTTTGTAGGTGCTGCGTCCTCTGGTTGCGCTGCCTCAGCAGCCTTCTGGACATTCGCCTGCGGAGAAGCTCCTTGCTGAACCGTATGCGTCAACTCGTGAGCTAATAGGTGCTGACCATCTTTGGATGAAGGGTCGTATTTTCCTTCGTTGAAATAGATATCGTTTCCATTGGCAAAAGCCTGAGCGCCCAAATCCTTATTCATTTGTACCGCATTGGAATCGTTGTGAATGCGAACCCCACTGAAATCAGCACCGAAACCAGACTCCATTTGAGAGCGCGTAGACTCATCCATTGGACTTCCTCCACCCTTCGAGCTTCTGAGGTTATTCTCCAAATTGGACGTGTCCCCAGTATCTACCGACGAACTTCTTTGGATTTCTTCCTCTCCCTCTTTTTCTTGAATCTCTTCTTCCTTCTCTTGAATTTCGTCATCTTTCCGTTGAATAGGCGACACATCGCTTACGTTGGATGTCTCCGTTCCTTTGCGCTGAACAGAAGCCTCACCCGTATCTCGTTCAGGAATTAATTTCTGCTGAATGTCATTTTCCTCTGGCTGCTTCTGGATAGATTCCTCCTCGGATTGCTTTTGAACTTCCTCCTCTTCTTTTGCTTGAACCTCTTCTTCTTCCTTTTGCTGCAACTCTTCGTCAGCCATCATTTGAACTTCTTCCTCCTGCGCCTTTTGCTGCACTTCCTCACCCTCTTTTCTTTGGACTAAAGGTGTGATACTATCCGCTATCGGCTTTTCTTGAATTTGTTCAGTTTCCTCCGATTTTTGAAGTTCCTGCTCATCGCTGCGCTGCACAGAAGGAGATGGATTGAGAAACGGTTGATTTCCAAAGATTCCGTCTTTATTGACCACTTTATCCGCTACGGCATCTGCTTCTTTCTCGTATTTATCATTGGATTTACCAATATTCAGTTTAGCCTGAACTCCCACAAACGGCGATTTAGCCGATCTCGAAGAGTCAGCATCCGACGATTTGGTATGTGATGGTTTGAAGAAGCTCATCTGAAACTCGTCGCTATTTTGCTTTTACCAATTTGTATTTATCCTGATCCCATTCGATACTATATCCTTTAGCCTCTATCCTGCGCTTAAGCTCAGCAAACTTTGCATTTGATTCACCTTTGGAGACTAAATCTTCAATCGGATGTTCTGGATCACCTCCGTTTGAAACAGCTCGATTCAAACTTTCCAGTAATTCTCTCATTTCTTCGCTTACTTGCACTGTTTCTTCCATTTTTTGAGTATTTGTAGTTGTCGTATCTTTTTCTTCCTTTTGTTCATTCTGTGTACATCCTGCCAAAATCGCAATGGCAAGCACAGGAATCCATATCATGTAGTTTCTTCGTCTCATTCCTTATTCTGTTAATGCGTAAATTTTCCTGCCGCAGTTACTTTTACATGATACTTCCAGAAAACCGTAGCAATCGCTTTCGATTCCGCTCCTCCTAATCCACCAGTTGTTGTAGCTGGTAAGTCTGACACCCGATACACTTGCAGTTTGAAGTCTAACTTGTAATGCGCCCCAGGATCTGAACTTTTTGCTGGTCCTGGATCATCTGTTGCCTTAAACGATCGTTTACCAACCTTAATATAATCCCATCTTTTCCCGGCTTCACTCCAATAAATTGGATCTTTATCCACCGAATCCACTTGCCAAGTAGAAAAATTCACTTCCCGTACCGTTCCGTAATCTTTTGCTTTCTTATACGTTCCATCAGCATTTTTATAGAACCCTTTGTTCCAATTTACCAAGGCGTAATCTTCTCGTTTCAATCCCTTCGGCACTGTTACCTTAAATGTAATCACTTTGTGAGATTCCGTGGCCGTATCGGTATATGAATCTCCCGACAATGAGAGCACAATTCCTCTTTCAAGCATTCGAATTGCTTCGGGTTTGAGCGAAGCATCGATCTTTGACTCTTGTAGCATTTCGTAACCAATTACTGCTGCCGTTCTTGGACCAATTTTCCCATCGACTTTTAGATTATTCTCCGCTTGCCATTGAGCTACCGTCTGAACAAATTCCTTATCGATTGTTGCCACATCATACGAGAGACCTAATACATCGCGTAGTGTTTTTAGTTCCGACTCTCGTTTAAATCGTTTTTTATTGTACTTAATTGCACTTTCTACCTCACTATCCGTCAGTGTTTTTGCCACTGCTTTTGGATTGGGTGGTTCAACGGCCAAGTCGCGCTGCACTTTCTTCTGTACCATTCCTTTCTGCTGAATCGTATGCGTTAACTCATGCGCTAGTAAATGTTTTCCTTCGGAAGATTCAGGATTGTATTGTCCCTTATTGAAATAAATATCGTTTCCATGAGCAAAGGCTTTTGCACCCAACTCTTGACTCATTTGAGCGGCATTCTGATCGGTATGAATGTTTACATTGCTGAAATCACTACCGAAGCCAGACTCCATTTCGTTTTTTGTTTTACCCGTTAACTTTTTCCCTCTACCGCTTGAGTTGTTCAATCGACTTTCTAGCGAAGGTGTAGATGCACTGGGACGAGCCTGTGCCTTCGTCTGCACTGCTTCTTCTTCCTCTTCTTTCGACCGAACTTCCTCTTCTTCTTTTGATTGAACTGCTTCCTCCTCTTCCTGTTTTTGAACAGCTTCTTCTTCCTCTTTACTTTGCACAGCCTCTTCCTCCTCCTGCTTTTGCACAGGTTCTTCCTCGGTCATTTTCTGAACTGGCTCTTCCTCTGGGGACTCCATTTTCTGAACGTAGGGTGTTACTTCACTCGCAATCGGCTTTTTCTGGATTTCTTCTTCGCCTTCTTTGGTTTGAACAGCATCTCCACTCGATTGATTGACCACTTTGTCTGCTACACGATCTGCTTCCTGCTCATACTTATCGTTCGACTCACCAATTTTTAATTTTTGCTGAACCGTAGGTTTAATGAAGCTACCAGAATGTGGTTGCGACTCTTCGTTCTTTTTATTTCTTTTTCTTGAAAACATACGCTCAACTTTTTACCATTCAACAAAAATGAGATTGTCTAACCATGAAAACTTGATCATGGAATAACTCCACGGAAGCTTATCCAGCAGTAGGTCAAATGCCTTCTTTTCCATGATCATTCGGTGATTATCGCTTTTCGTAACTAACTTCCCTGGGCGAGATAGAAACTCGTTCTGCAGTAATTCAATGGAATTTGATTTTAGGGCTGTCCAGTATTCCAAAACTGCCGAAAGCATTTTTCGTACTTCCTCCTTTTGCTTGTCCGTCAGAGTGATTTCCTTCTTTAGACTAATGCATGGTGATATACCACACACATATTTTTCAAACGTCATTTCGAATTCAAAATCACCCTCCCGACCTGTTGCCGCAAAATGTAGAATGTGTGCTGCCAACTCTGGCTGAATCAGTTTCTTTTCTTCATTCACCAAGTTCAACTGCTTGAAAAGTGCAGGCAAAAATGGATTCAGTAGAACAAGTCCCGCATTTTGAACAAACAATTCTTCTGGCATTGGTGCCTTGTTCTGATCGAAGTACTTCTCATCTTCTTCCGACTCCAAGGAGAAAACATCTTGAAGCGTCGTTAATACTTCTTCTTCAGTATGATGATTTTCATTTTCGTGGTCCACTTGAGTCGATTCACGATTCACTGCTTCATCTTGTTTTGACCTATTGCCAGTTTCCTCCCCTAATGAAATCTTATCATTGGATTTCTCGAAAAACAGCTGTTTATCACTATTGTTGTCAATTACGGACTGATTTTCTTCGGAAGTTTCGTCTTGAGTTATAGCATCTTTCTGCGAGGAAATAGAAACCTCATCGAATCCAGCTCCTTCCGCTCTTTTTTCATCTTCGTAGTGATCACTTTTCTGCTGATTCTCAAGAGATTCCTTCAATACATTTTCTTCTTCCTGGCTGATTTCTTCCTCCGATTCGAATAATATATCTTGATCAGACTGACTTTCTCCTTGATGATCAAACTCTTTGGCTCGATCAATTTCCTCCTCCGCGTCTGGTTCTTTTCCGATTGTATCCTGATCAACCTTCTCACTTTCTGACAAATGGGATGGCTCTTGAGGATTTCCGATAGTATTCACCGCACCTTCTGTGTTCAAAATTTGCTCAGCATTCGAATCTACTTTCTCAATGGTTTCTTTGAACTCAACTCTTCCCAAAAACTCCTTCTTGTAGGTTGAACCATCCTGAAGGATGTACTTTTGCTGTGGGGACAACTCTTTTTCCAGAGCGTGAATGAGAAATTCCTTAATCGTGGACGATTCCAGATGCTGTCCCGACAGGACATTTAATCCATAAAACGTGTGATACGCCAACGAAAACGACAAGTCCATTTTCCTCATCTCCGATTCACCTTGAAACAAACGCTCTTGCGCATGATGAAATACTTCACTTGCGATGTCCTTCTGAAACAAACGGCTTCCTGTTACTCGCGTCTGCGTAAATCCCCACAAAATATCCAACACGTGGGCAGTAATTTCATTGGGAACCTTATCGATTAAGCATTTTACAGAAGACACATCCATCTCCCCATTTTTCAATGATTCCGAGAGTTGAACTTCCATACATTTCAACACCACCGAAGGTGAGAATTGCTTTTTCAATCGATTATGGATATTCGTTGCATTCGCTTTCTGCTGGAAATAATGACGAACCGATTCGGGATTTTCAGCTACCACCTCCAACATTCGTTTATCGGTGAACAATTCACGCGACTCCTCGGTTGATTGGATCCACCAAGGTAAAGTCCCCGTTTCCAAAAAATGAAAAAAGGTGTTGAGTAGCCGTTGATCGTTGGTCATGACACGTACATCATCCTTCGAAAAAGATGAATCTTGTGAACTCATGTCTTGATCCCTTGAAGATTGCGCCTTTCCACGTGCTGTTTGAAGCATTGGCCGCAATTTCTCCTCCACTTCCGCTCTCATTTCACTCCTCAGTACGCCAGAATTGACATTCCAACTATCTGTATCGATATTCAACTCCAGCTTATCCAACTGAACCACTTTATCCCGAAATGTCGTCTCAACCCCTTCCTCTGTGGGCAGCGCATTATCCAAATAAGATTCAATAATGGGCAACACTTCATTCTGGATGAAATCACTGATCTCATCCTTAATCTTTTCAGCTAAGTGGGTTGATGTCACATCGACGTCCACCTTTACCTTTTCAATGATATGTTGCCCTTTGATCTCCATTCAATTATGCACTAATGATAAAGGCGATCGTGATCCATGGCTCTTTCGTTGTTCCTTTTTCGTTCAGCAAGGAGATGAATGGTGCCGTATTTGAAGCATCAAAAATCTTCACATTCTTAGAGATTAAGGAATCAGGATTGTTCGCATCAAAATGCCCTTTGAGAAGATTATTCAATGCCACTCCTTTCGGGAAATCTTTGAAGTCAAATTGGTCCTGACATCTGAATGTTGTAGCATAGATGCCAACCGCCATTCGGTACAAACGAGCAAGGAAATCTAATCTGTTTTCTTCTCCTTTTTCCAGTGCTTCGTTGATTTTTCCTTCGAGGAACTTAATGAATCCGCCAATTTCATTCACTATTGCTTCGTTCATTAAACCTCCCACGACATCGCCTGGATTCTTGATCATTGTATTCAACATGGTATACAACGCTCCTACAATTTCCTGATCATTTTGAGTCGTAAAGAAATTCTGGATCATCGACGGTGTTGGCGCATTGTTTTCGATTGCTTGCAACTCCGTGACCATTGTTGCCTGACAATTTTCTGTTACTGCGGGAATTTTGAACGTACCATTCTCCTCCTTTGTGCCACATAACTCACTTGTAAGAATCATTTGATACAATAAGGTATCGCCTGGATTCAATTTCAACTCAGCCATGGAAATTTTGTAGTTGACGCTTGTTGAACCTGGCAAATCGCCGAGTTCCTGGATTCCAATTCTCCACTCGACGTCTGGAAGTTGTGTAGTACCATTCA